>DASPJG010000677.1:0-3902 GCA_035628755.1 Pyrinomonadaceae bacterium | reverse complement strand
TCTCCGCTGCTCGCAAAGCTGCTAGCCGACGGTCGCCCGCTTTCCCGCCTCGCACTCAAACAGTTGTCGCTCGTCAAGTACAAATATGGATGAAAAGTCACTTCGTAAACAGTTGGCGTTTGCGGGCGCGTTGTTGTTCTTCATCGGGATGGTGACGGGGCTTTGGTCGGCGGCAGCCCTCACGGGCAAGGTCGTGGTGGGGATGCCGCGCATGGCTCTAGCCGCGCATCTCAACGCGCTGCTCGGCGGGCTGTGGCTGCTCGCCGTGGCGTGGAGTTTTGAGTTTCTGCATTACGGCGCGCGGGGTTTGCGGCGGCTCGCGCTCGGCGTCGGCGTGCCCGCTTATGCAAACTGGCTCGTCACGCTCTTCGCCTCCTTCATCGGCGTCAACGGCCTCGACTACAACGGCCAACGCGGCAACGACGTGGTCGCCTTTCTCCTCCAGACGCTCGTCGTCTTGCCGACGCTCGTCGCCTCCGCCTTCTGGGCGTTCGGCTTTCGCAGCCGTCGTGTTTGAAACTTTAAGCCGCGCTCGCCGCCACAGCCGTACCTGTCTCAACCATCACCCAACGTATTAAACGCCACGCGCCCGCCGATTAAAGTCAGACGCACGCGCCCCTCTTCGTCGAGCGCGACGAGGTCTGCGCGCTTGCCCGCTTCGATTGTGCCGTGGCTCTCCGCGATGCCGAGCAGGAGCGCGGGGTTGGCGGAAGCCATGCGCGCCGCTTCGTGCGGGGCGACGCCCAGTGCGAGCATTTGCCGCACGCCGTCGCGCATGGTGCTGACCGAACCGGCGATGCTGCCCCGCTCGTTCTCCGTGCGCCCGCCCGCGACCTTGATCGTCTCGCCCCAAATGCGAAACTCGCCGTCGCCCTGCCCGGCTGGCGCAACCGCGTCGCTGATGAGCGTGAGCCGCTCCGGCGTCTTGCAGCGCAACGCGAGTTGCAGCATGAGCGGCGCGACGTGATGCCCGTCGGCGATAATGTCGCAGGTCACTTCGTCGCGGATGAGCCCCCAGCCGACGGGGCCTGGCGTGCGCTGGTGGAGCGGCGACATGGCGTTGAAGAAGTGTGTCATGTGGCGCGCGCCCGCCGCCGCCGCGCGGTCGAGCGTCTCGACATCCGCGCGCGTGTGGCCGATGGAGACGACCCAGCCGCGCGCCTTGAGTTCGCCTACCAACTCGACCCCGCCTTCGATCTCAGGCGCGACGGTGATCATGCGAATCGAGCGGGGCGCGGCCACAACGGGCAATGCGCCCACGTCGGCAGGCTGCTTGAAAGTGCGAAAGTAGGGCGGGCGGAGCGCGCCGCACTGCGCGCTGTTGATGAAAGGGCCTTCATAGTGAAGGCCGAGGGCGCGCGCGGCGGCGGGCATCTCGCGCTCGTCCTGCACGCTCAACAAGTTTTCAATTGACGCGACGGCGCGGGCGTAATCTTCGACGGGTGCGGGCACAAGCGTCGGCAGCCAAGAGGTGACACCTTCACGCGCGAGAAAACGCGCGACGCGATGCAGGTCGTCCCTCGTCGCTTCCATCGTATCCACGCCGACCGCGCCGTGGATGTGCGCGTCTATGAAGCCGGGGTAGAGGGTCGAACCTCGTAGATCAAAGATGGTCGTCCGGCCTGCGTCTTCCGCTGCGCTTTTATTGCTGAAGCTCTCGATGTGCGCGTCATCGATCAAGACGCTGACGCCGTCTCTTGCCCCATCGGGGAAGACCACGCGCCCGTTCGTCAGGCATAGCTTTCCGCTTCCAACAGTCATAGACCACATTTTCTCTTAAAACAGATTGATGCAACAAGAGAGCCGCTGGACGATAAAAGTCCAGCGGCTCTCTCGCCGGGATTCAAGTCAGGCCGCCTCGTTTAGAAGTAGAACTTCACGCCGAGTTGGAGCGTGCGCGGGTCACGCACGCCGGTCACCTGTCCGAAATTCGCAGCCGTCACGTTGGTCGAGATGGTGCGGAAGTTCGTGTGATTGAAAACATTGAAGGCCTCGCCGCGAAGTTGCAGGCGCATGCTTTCGTTGAAACGGAAGTTCTTCGTCATCGTGAAATCCACGCGCGAGGTGCTCGGCCCGTTGATCACGCCGCGCCCGGATGAACCGGGAGAGTTGACGATGTTGGTCGCCGTCGCTGCCGGGTTGGGTTGGAAGCAGGCGGTGTTGAAGAACTGCTGTTGCGTGTGGGGCGCGTCCGCGTTCGGGTCGCAGAGCAGGTTCGGGCGTCCGCCTGCGATTGCCGCGGGGATGAAACCAAGTCCCGCCGGATCGAAGGCCGAGGTCGTCACCGTGAACGGCAAGCCCGTGTTATAGGTCACGATGCCGGAGGCTTGCCACCCGCCCAACAGCTTACCCGTGAAGCCCTGTTGAGTTCTGAAGAAGGGCAATTCATAGATGTAGTTCAGGGAGAAAACGTGCCGCCGGTCGAGAGCGGCTCTGCTGTACTCGCTCCTGATGTCGTAGGAATTTTGCGGAGCGTTCGAGCGGTCGTTTTGCGAATCGGTCAGGTTTTTCGACCACGTGTAAGCAAGGTTTACCTGCGACTCGCGGGCAAAACGATGCTGCGCTGAAACCTGCATGCTGTGGTAATTCGAGTTGAAGCGCGGCGACAGCATGGTGATCGAGCGATAGCCTTTATAGGGACGAATCTGGTCGACGATATTGGTCGCCGCCGTGGAGAAGAAGGCCGTCCCGGGAACCAGACAGGGCACGAGCGCGACTCCGGGCGTTTCGAAAGTGTTCGCGCCCGGCGCGCACTGAGAACTAAGCGCCTGACCCGGCCGGAGTTCGTTGATTTCAACCACGCCGATCAAGTGTGTGCCCTTAGAACCGTAATAGCCGATGGAGGCCACGGTGTTGCTCGTAAACTGATGCTGCACGTCCAACGACCAGTGCTGCGTGTATGGCGTGTGCCAGTCAGGGTCCATCCCACGTATCGTGGATGCCGCCGCCGAAGGAGGGGCGGTTGCGCCCGCGCCCGGATTATCCAGACGCGTGTTGGTGATCGTGAAGTTCTCCTGATAGGGCGGGTTCTGCCCGATCATCTGCAAGAGCCAGCCGGACAAAATCTGCTCGTGATAAATGCCATAGCCGGTGCGGATGGAGGTTTTACCTTCGCGGAACGGGTCCCACGCCAAACCGAAGCGCGGCGCAAAGTCGCGTTTCGACGTTTCAACCACCTGATCGCCGAAGGGCGAAACGGCGGGCGTGCAATTGGCTGCGGTTTGAAAATTCTGCGAGTTGACGTACATGCCGTTGCAGAAGTTGCCGGTTCCGGCGACGCGGTTGCCCGCGCCCGTCACCTGCGGGGCGGCGGCGGGGTTGTACAGTCGCGGATCGAAATTCGACAGTCGCCCGTTCTTGTCCGTGGGCTGGCTGAAAAGCGAATAACGAACGCCGTAATACAAAGTCAGGTTCGGCCTGACGCGCCATTCGTCTTGCGCATAGGCTTCGTAGTTGTGCTGCCGCAGGTCGCCCGTGTAATCAAACCTGCCTTGAATAAAGGTCGCGGCGTTGCCCACCAGAAAGTTAGCCCAACGCTGTAAGTTTTGATTGGTCGTGCTCGCCGTCACTCCCGCCGGGAGAGCGGTGGAGAAGGTGGTGAAAATTCCCTGATTAGCCCCGCTGCCGTCGAGGACGAGAGCATTCTCGTTCTTGCGATACTTGGAATAGTTGCCGCCGAACTTCATCGTATGCCCGCCGCTGATCAGGCTCAGGCTCGTACCGATGATGTGCTTGTTCGAGAAGTTGTCGTAGGGGCCGAAACCCTGTATGGCGCTGAAGCCGTTGCCGGAAACCGAGGTGATGCGGTCGCGCGTGTTGGTGAAAGGCAGCGTGACCGGGTTGGTGGAATTACTCAACGAAATCAGGCCGATGTTCTCGCTGAGAATTGCCCCGTAAGAGTA
>DASPJG010000676.1:0-2240 GCA_035628755.1 Pyrinomonadaceae bacterium | reverse complement strand
CCGCGCACGATGTCCGTGCCGGTCGTTTCCGAAATGTGCCCGGCGGGAATAGTTTCCAGATCGGGCGAGACGTAGCGCAGTTCGCCACGCGCGGCCAGCGCCTTGATAGAGCGTGCGGGCAGTTCGACGGCGCGCGCGTTGAGCTTGGAAAACTTGCGCGTCGTGCGTGCGCCGGACTGTTGCAGGAACAGGTCGAAAGCCACGCCCGCCTTCTTGTCGTCCAGTTGCACGATCACTTTCACGCGCTCGTTTTGTCTGCGCTTGGTGCGCGCCACGTCGAGCAACTCGGACGAAATCTTAGCGTTGCCGCGCTCGCCATCGCGTTCGCTGCCCGATGCCACGCGCACATTTGCGCGTGGTGGTGCCGCTGCGGCGGTGGCTGCGGCGGGCAGTTGATTAACCAGCAATGCGATCAGCAGCAGGGGGAAAGCAAGCCGCCTGATGGCATGGGAATGTTGCGAGTAGTTCACCTGACTCCTCCTTATGAGGCGGACGCGGGCGGCGACGCAGAACTGCTCTTTTAAGAGTCACTGCTGCGCGTGTCGCACTCAACTTGGATCGTGCTCGAAACCCTTCGAGTATGGAAAGTGATAGTCACCGCTCAACTCCTTTGGGGGGAGCTGGTCAGAACAGATCGCGAGGTAAATTGGCAAAGGCTGAGAGAGCGATGTGACTGACAGCCCGGGAGTATTTCAGGTTATTGCGCTGCCGTCAACACCAGAAACGACTTTTCACCTCATTGCCGGTGTATCGTCGCCATTAATTCGCACCGACTGCGCTCGCAAACGCGAGTCGCCGACGATGATTCCATCGCCGACGATGATGCCGTCGCCGACGATAATGCCGTCGCCGATGACGATCCCGTCGCCGATGACGATCCCGTTTCCGAGCAGCAATCCCGTGCTCAGAAAAATTGTTCCCTCTGTCAGCGACGCGCCGCCTGCGCTCGTTAAAATGTTCTCCCCAAGCGCAACTGCGCCGGACACCTGCGACGCGTCTACGAACTGTTCGCTCTCGGTTTCGATAACGGCGTCGCCGAGCAGCGCGCCCGCGCGGTAAACTTTCTGATACCTTTGAATGAGATCGAGACCCGTCGCATAAGTGCGATTGAGAATAAGTCCCTGCGACCAGTTGACGCGCCCGCCCGCGATCTCGTCGTAGGGCGCGGGCGGAGTGTTCGAGATGAGCAGGCGCGCGCCCGGCTGCGTCAACGGGGACAAATCCGTGCGGACGAGTCTGGCGAGCCTGACCGCGCCTTCCACGTTGAGTTGCCCTGCGCCCTGCTCCAACATGTTGAAGCCGGAGAGCGGCTGCGCCGTGTACATCAACAGCATCTTGACGAGATTGGGCGTCAGCTTGGGGTTGGCTTGCAGCAGCAAGGCGGCGGCTCCGGCGGCCACCGGCGTCGCCATCGAAGAACCGCTCATGTACATCATCCGTTGCGCGGCATCTGCGCTCACCGCTGCGTCGAGTTCGGGATGAGCCGTCACGATGCGATTGTCGAGGGCTTCCGCCCAGACGACACGGTTGCCGGGCGCGACGATGTCCGGCTTAAGGAGATTGTCATAGTGTCGCGTTCCGCCCGCGTCCGTCCAATAGCTGCGGGTGGGGCCACGCGAACTATAGGTCGTCACCGTGTCGTCGCCGCGCGCATCCGTGCCGTAGCTGTTGGACGCGCCCACCGTCAATGCCGAAGGCTCGTTGCCCGGCGAATGGATGCGCCCGTAAATTTTCGTACCGTCGTCGGCCTTCCCGTCGTTGCCTGCGGCGGCGACGACCACCACGCCCGCATCAACCAGACGCCTCACGGCCAGACACACCGGATCGTTGCGATAAGATTCGATGGCGGGCGCGCCGAGGCTCAGGTTGACGACGCGGATGTTGTAGGAAGCGCGATTGACGAGAACCCATTCGAGCGCGGCGAGCAGGCCGGAAGTCGTGCCCTGCCCGCGCGAGTTGAGCACGCGCAAGTTGACAATGTGCGCATTCGGCGCGATGCCGATGTAGTGCGCCTGCGAGATGCGCCCGTTACCGGCGGCGGCGGCGGCGACATGCGTGCCGTGGCCGAAGGGATCGTCGGTACGCCCCTCGCCCGTGAAGTCGCGGCTCAGGACGACGCGTGACTTGTTCTTTTTATCCAGAAACGAGCGATGCTCAAGGTCGAGGCCGGAGTCGAGCACGGCGATGCCGATCCCGTCGCCGTCCAGTCCAGACGTGTTCGTGCCCTGCGTGCCGCGCAC
>DASPJG010000675.1:0-2275 GCA_035628755.1 Pyrinomonadaceae bacterium | reverse complement strand
GGCATCCTCGGCCAGCCGCAGGTCGTCAACGCCACGGTTGATCTCGCCAGCGAAGGCTTGACCACCACCGTCGACACCACGCTGACGAATCAAGACTTGACACAACTCTTCGCCACGCTCCTGCCGAACTCGAACGTGCGCGTGACGGGGCGCGCGACGGGCACGTTGCGCGCTTCGGGTGAACTGTTCGGCGAAAACGCGGAGGGCGAGCGGGCGTTCTCCTTCAACGCCTTGCGCGGCACGGCGCAGTTCTCGCAGTTGGTCTTGCAGATCGCCGACGTGCAACTCGCCGCCACCGACCCGCTCATCGTGCAGTTTTCGCCAAACGAGATCGTCTTCGACAAGACGCAGTTCACGGGGCCGGGCACCAACGTCGTCTTCGGCGGTTCGGCTGCGCTCGGCGCGGGCGGGCGACAGAATTTCACCGTCGTCGGCAATCTCAATTTGCGTGTCTTGAACGGCTTCTCGCCCGACATCTTTCTTGCGGGCACGTCTCACATGGAGGTGCGCGTCGCCGGAACGTTTGAAGACCCGCGCCTGACGGGCACGGCCTCGGTCGCGGGCGCGTCCTTCTCGACGCTGCTCACGGATGAACGGCTCACCGTGCAGAACATACAGGGGAGCGTGCGCTTCACCGCCGACCGCGCGCAGATCGACTCTCTGACGGGCACGCTCGGCGGCGGTCGCGTCAACGTCACGGGCGGCGCGCTGCTGGCCGGTTTCTCGCCCACCGATTTCCGCTTCAACGTGCGCGCCGAGAACGTCACCGTGCCGCTGCCCGAAGACATCCGCGCCACCGCCGACGCCGACCTCGTCCTGCAAGGCCGCGCGCAGGCGCAGATTCTCTCCGGCCTCGTCAACCTGCGCCGCGCCGAGTACACCGAAGACATCGAACTCGCGGACTTCATCAACCGTCGCCGCGAAGCCACCATCAGCGAGGGCGGCGGCGACGGAGACGGCGGCGGCTTCGGCGCGAACCTCCGGCTCGACCTCCGCGTCGAAGGGCGCGACGCGCTCGTCGTTCGCAACAATCTGGCCGACATCGTCGGCTCGGTCAATTTGCAGGTGCGCGGTTCGGCTGAAGAGCCGATCATCGGCGGGCGCGTCACGGTCGCGCGCGGCACGCTCAATTTCCGCAACGACCGCTATGAATTGACGCGCGCCTACATCGATCTGCCCGCGCGCATAGACGCCGACCCGATCCTGAACATTCAAGCCGAGGCCGAGATCAAAGGCTACCGCGTCATCGTGAGTTTGACGGGGCCGCTTTCGTCGCCCAACGCCATCGTCAGAAGCGACCCCGCGCTCCCGCAGTCGGACGTGGTCGCGTTGATCACGACGGGCGACTTGAACCGCAGCGAGGAAGGCGGCGCGACGCTCGCGCAAACCGGCTTCGGCACGGCGACGAGCTTGTTGACCGACACGCTCATCAACAACCCCGTGCAGAAGGCCACGGACAAATTGTTCGGCTTGAACCGCTTCGAGATCGATCCGCTGATCGCCGGTCGCGGCGGCGCAAGCCCCACGGCGCGGCTCACCGTCGGGCGGCAGATCAACCGCAACCTGAGTCTCACGTATTCAACCAACGTGACGACGGATCAGAACCAGGTGCTCGCGCTCGAATACCGCGTCTCCGACCGCCTCTCTTTCATCGCGCAGTATGAGCAGGGCGCAACCAACACGCTGCGCGCGTCGCGCGACAATTTCAGTTTTGAGATTCGATTCAGGAAGAGATTTTGAAAAGCTGTCAGTTGTCCGTTGTTTGCGGCGGGCGAGCGGCTGGCTAAAGATAAAACGTTGAGTTCGGGCAAGAGAAAAACAACTGATCGCTGACCACGAACAACTGACAACTGACCATTGGCCACTGACCACGAACAAATAAGTGTTATTCCGTTATTTCATCCTCGTCCTTCTTCTGCTCGTCGCGTGTGGCGGGCTGGTGAGCGGTGCGCCCGTGGTGGTGAAGGGCATCACCGATTTGAGCCGTTACGAAGGGCGCATGGTGGCGTCGGTGGAAGTGGTTTACGAAGGCGCGGCGCGCAGCCCGGCAGGCGAGGGGGAGTTGCGCCAGTTGTTAACGGTTGCGCCGAACACGCCCTTCTCCGCCGTGCGCGTCCGCGAGTCGCTACAGGCGTTATTCGATTCGGGGCGCGTCGAGAACGCGCGCGTGGAGGCGATTGAGGCGCGCGTCGCGCCGGGCGTGGGGGGCGCGGCTGTGCCGTTGGCCTTGCGCTTCGTCGTCAGGCCGCAGGTGCGCGTCACAGACGTGAGCCTC
>DASPJG010000674.1:0-4053 GCA_035628755.1 Pyrinomonadaceae bacterium | reverse complement strand
GAACTCATCTCGCTGCTCGACGCCTCCGAGAACAAAAGCGGCACGCGCCGCAAGTAGTTTTTCGCGCTCCCGCCCCAACTCGCCCCGCGCGATTTGACAAAAACAATTTTCCAGAGATACTTAAACAACACGACGGGATGTGGCGCAGCCTGGTAGCGCGCACCCTTGGGGTGGGTGAGGCCCCGAGTTCGAATCTCGGCATCCCGATTCGGAAAAAGGCGCTCGACTCTGGCCAGAGTCGAGCGCCTTTTCGTTTTGCCGGAGAGGCGGCGATGACGCCTGCGCTCGCGCGCTCAGTCGTCCGCGCGCGGGTCGCTGTTGAACCATTTGGCGTCCCACCAGACGAGTGCCGTCCCGAGTGTGAACAGGAAAGCGTTGAGAAACACGTAGAGCGAATTGCCCGTGCGTCCCGGCGGGGCATGTTCGCTCAGGCTTTGAAACACCCGCGCCAGCCCCATGACGATCAAAAATAATCCAACCATCTTTCTCACGCGCATGTTGCGGCCTCCTCCGGTTGCGACTGTTTGGAATACTTCTGACGCTTAGACACCGCTCCCGAACGGAAGTTCCCGTCTCCGCGTCGTGAACAAACTGCGGCGGGAAATGTCTGTTCCCGGCGAGCCGCTTTAGAGTCTCATCCGCATCCCTAGCTATTCTTTCAAGTCCGTGATGATGATCTCCGAGGTCAGGGTTTTATGGACGGGGCATTTGTGCGCGATGTCCTGCAAGCGCGCGTGCTGCTCCTCGGTGAGGAGCGCGCCTTCGATGTGGACGGAGCGTTCGATGCAGTGGACGAAGCCGTCGGACTTAGTCGCACACTCAATACAGTCTTCGGCGTGGACGCGCCGCTGGCTGAGACGCACGGTGACGCGTTCGAGCGGCCAATTCTTGCGCCGCGCGTAGAGCGTGAGCGTCATGGAGATGCAACTGCCGAGCGCGGCCAGAATGAGCGTATAAGGGTCTGCGCCCGCGCCGTCGCCTCCGATGTTCTTCGGCTCGTCCGTGATAAAACTCTGCCCTTCGCCGAAGCGCACTTCGTTTCGTAGATTCGCGCCGGAAATGACCGTCACGTCAGCCATGAATTTGCCTCCTGCGTAGACGGGATTCGCGCCCGTCGTGAATAGCGCGCCATCTTACCAAATCCGGCTGAGTTTTTTTCCCCTTCGCTCGCCTGTCTCTCAAAGCATTGACGCGCGCCGGTTGCGGCGCGCGCCGTTGGCGACGCTGGCAGGCGCGTTTTGCCGGTTGCGTCGAGAAGGTGTCGGCTTGCAGTGGCGCGCGGCGTGCGGCTACACTCGTCGGCGTTCCACTACAAAGAAAATTCTCGGCGGCGTGCGCGTCGCCGGACGAGCGAGAGGATCGAGGATGAAGATTCACGAGTATCAGGGCAAAGAGTTATTGCGGAAGTTCGGCGTGCCTGTCCCGCGCGGCATCGTGGCGCACACGCCCGAAGAGGCTTTTAACGCGGCCAAAGAATTAGGGACGGACGTGGTCGTCGTCAAAGCGCAGATTCACGCGGGCGGGCGCGGCAAGGGCGGTGGCGTCAAACTCGCCAAAAGCCCCGAAGAGGCGCGCGAACTGGCGAGCCAGATTCTCGGCATGCGGCTCGTCACGCACCAGACCTCGCCGGAGGGGCAAGAGGTGCGCGTGCTCTTGATCGAAGAGGGCTTGCCGATTGACAGGGAATTTTATCTCGGCCTCGTGCTGGATCGCGCTTCGGGGCGTCCGGTTTTCATGGCCTCGTCGGCGGGCGGCATGGACATCGAAGAGGTGGCCGCGCACACGCCCGAAAAAATTCTCAAAGAGGCGATAGACCCGGCCATCGGCTTCCGTCCCTATCAAGCGCGCAAACTCGCCTTCGGACTCGGCCTGCCCGCAGACCTCGTCAATCAGGCCGCGAAGTTTATGCAAACGCTCTACACGGCCTACGAGCAGATGGACGCGTCGCTGTTGGAGATCAACCCGTTTCTCCTGACCAAAGACAAACGCCTCATCGCGCTCGACGCCAAGGTCAACTTCGACGACAACGCGATGTTTCGTCACAAGGACTTCGCGGACTTGCGCGACCTCAACGAGGAAGAACCGCTGGAAATCGAAGCCTCGAAGTTCGACCTCAACTACATCAAACTCGACGGCAACATCGCCTGCATGGTGAACGGCGCGGGACTCGCCATGGCGACGATGGACATCATCAAACTGGCGGGCGGAGAACCGGCCAACTTTTTAGACGTGGGCGGCGGCGCATCGCAGGAGCGCGTCGAGGCGGCGTTCAAGATTCTGCTCGCGGACGAGAACGTCGAGGCCGTGCTCATCAACATCTTCGGCGGCATCGTGCGCTGCGACATGGTGGCGCGCGGCGTGGTCGGCGCGGCAAAGAATCTGGGCTTGAGTTTGCCGGTCGTCGTCCGGCTCGAAGGCACGAACGTCGAGGAAGGCCAGCGCGTCATCAGCGAATCCGGCCTCAACTTCACCGTCGCCAAAGGCATGCAGGACGCCGCCGAGAAGGTCGTGAATCTGGCGAAACAACAGGCAGCTTGAAAGGCAGGGTTGAGGGATGAATTGATGCGCGCAAGAGTTTGAATGCCTTTCCCGTTCATCTCCGCGCCCGCCGCCCTCTGCCCTGAATTTATATGCGTAAATGGTTTAACATCCTCGTTCGCGCCCTCGTCCTCATCAGTCGCTTCGGGTTGGCAGCAATGTGGTTGTTTGCGGCGGGGGCGAAACTCTACACTCTGCACGATTTCACTTTTAACCTGACGAACCTCGTGCCCGAGCGTTTCGCTTCGCCGCTGGCGATCTCTGTGATCGCGGCGGAAATAATCGCCGCCGTGCTGCTGCTCGTCCCGCGCACGGCGCGACTCGGCGCGGCGTTGACTGCCGCCATGCTCGTCGGCTTCGCGCTCTACGGCCTGGTCTACGTTTACGTGTTGCAGGGCGAGCCGCTGGAATGCGGTTGTTTCGGCGGCATCATCGGCAGCCAACTCGGCGTCAAGACCGCGCTCAGAAACCTGCTGCTGCTCGTGCCCGCCGCGCTCGTCTTTTTCGGCACGCCGCGCGCGCGGCGATTCGAGTAAGAAACCCGGTGCGGCTTTGTCTCGAAAGTCGAGCGTGCGAGGATGAATGTGATGAGAGTGAGACTGAGAAATTTAACTTTGTGCGGCGTCGCTTTGATGTTCGCCGTCGCGCAGCCTGCCGCCGCGCGCGTGGCGGGCGACGGGCGCGCGGAGCAGACGTTGGAGGTGCGCGCCGGGCAGGAAGTCACGGTCGGCGCGCACAAGTTGAAGCTCAAGTTTGTCGCCGTGCGCGAGGACTCGCGTTGCCCGGAAGGCGTGCAGTGCATCTGGGCGGGCAACGCGCGCGTCGCCGTGAAACTGACCGCGGGGCGGCGCAGAGCCGCCACCGTCGAACTCAACACGACGACCGCGCCGCGAGAGACGACTTACGCGAATTACACGATCAAGTTGACGAACCTCGCGCCGCGCCCCGCGCAGGACAAACAACCGAAGGCGCGCGATTACGTGGCGACGTTTGTCGTCTCTAAGAAAAGTTGAGCGCGCACTAGTTGCACGCCCGCCGGGTTGATTATCCGGCTGCGCTCGATCCAACTCCTGTCAACAATTCGGAGCATCTATGGCGACACTTTCTTTCTGGGGCGGAGTCGGGACGGTAACCGGCTCGAAGTATTTGATCGAAGGTGAGCGCGGGCGCGTGCTCGTTGACTGCGGGCTGTTTCAGGGCTTCAAGGAACTGCGCGAGCGCAACTGGCAAGACCCGCCCTTCGACCCCGCGACGCTCGACGCCGTGCTCATCACGCACGCGCACATAGACCACACAGGCTATTTGCCGCGCCTCGTCGCGCTCGGCTTCAAAGGGCCGGTCTACTGTTCGCGCGGCACGTCCGAACTGCTCAAGATCATGCTCCCCGATTCCGCGCGCTTGCAGGAAGAGGACGCCGCCTATCGCAACCGCCACAACCTCTCGCGCCACGCGCCTGCCCTCCCGCTCTACACCGAAGAGGACGCGCGCGCCACGCTCAAACTCATGCAGCCGTTG
>DASPJG010000673.1:0-8596 GCA_035628755.1 Pyrinomonadaceae bacterium | reverse complement strand
GCGGAAGGGGTGCGTGCGCGGCCAGTCGTCTCGGTCGCGGCCAACGGGCATCACGCCGTCCTGTTCCGTGCCTTCGCCGTAAGCCCACACGCGCAGGACGCCGAGGCCGAGCCGCTGCGCTTCGGTCAGCGTCTCCGGCATCCGCGCGCGATCCTCTTCGCGGTACATGACGGCGACGTTCGCGCCCGCGAAGCGAAACGGTTGTTTGTCCACCACGAAGCGCGTGCCGCTCGTCGTGACGAAATGCGGGGGCACGGTCTTGCGGCGCGCGGCTGGTTCGCGCACGGTCAGGATGATCGCTGCGCCCACGACGAGCGCGAGCACTAGAAAGAAGAAATTTTGTTTCAAAGCCGGATGGAGAACTTTCTTAAGTGGTTTCGTCGAATGCGAAGAGATTTCACGGGCGAGGGTTGGTCAGCCGGAGGAAACCGATGACGGCGCAGAGGCTGCCGAGCAGCAGGAACAACGGGGCGAACGCGCCGAAGCTGAGCACCTTTTCCGGGTCGGTCTCGGTCATGCCGAGCACGGCGACGGCCAGAAGGTGCAGGTTGAAGCCGAGCAGGCAGACGCAGGTAAACGCGAACCAGCGCGTGGCCGGGCCGAAGGCGCGCGCGCGCGCAAAACCGAGCACGGAGGCGACGAGCCAACCGAGCAGGCAGCCGACGAACAGGACGAGAAAGACGACGACCGTCAGCGAGGCAAAGCGCGGCACGGGGGCTTGCGCCCACACGAGCGGGAGAGTTGAAGCAATCAGCATGCGTTTAGTTTCCTCATTCGAGACGAGCAAGACCGGCACAAGAAACCGCCGTCCGCGCGCAGTCTGTCTCGGCAGCCATACGTTCGCGAACGGCGTCGCAGTTTCCAGCCCGGCGTTTGCGCCCGCGTCGGGGACGAGAGCGCGTCATTCAAAACGCAACGCGCTCTCTCGTCCCCGACCGTAACACCAACGACCTTTGCGCCCGCGCGCCCGAAGCAGCTCTCACGCGGGCGGCGGTCTCAAGCGTCCGGCTACGTGATGTGAATTTCCTCTTCCTTGTTAACGTGACGCAGGAAGTAGAGCAAGGCGCAAATGCAGGCCACGACCGCCAGCCCGATGGCATACCACAGCCAGCTCTTATTTCCCTCTGTTCCCTCCGATTGGAGGAATTTCACGAAGTAATAGAGTGCGCCGACACTGGCGATGAGACCCACCACCCAGTAAACGATGTCCAGAATGCGATTCATGTTTAGACCCTCCGGCGTTAGTTGTTAATCGAAATGATGGCAAGCGAACCGGCGACCACTCGCAACGTATAATTTAAAAATTTACGCCAGACTTTGTCGTGACAGTCGTTTCGGGCAAAGCAACTTTTTGTGTGCGGCGGTTATGTTAACGCCGCCGCGCGCGAGAAGCAAGATGTAAAAGCGGGAGGAAGGCAAGTGAAACGCGAATCGTAAATCGTGAATAGAGAATTCCATTCTTCTTCTATTCACGATTTACGATTCAGGATTCACGGCTTTTGCTCGTCCCTACAAAATCAGCCTGCGGTCTCCGGCGCGGCGCGTGATGCGTGCGCGGTCGAGATATTCGAGCAGGGGGATGGCGTACTTGCGCGAGACGTTTGCTAAATCTTTGAAGGCGGCGACATCAATGAGGCGTTCGGGTTCGTGGCGCGCGGCGTATTCGCCGAGAGTTTCGACGAGGCGCGCGAGGGCTTCGCGGTGCACCAGCAGTTCGTTCGAGACGCGAACGAGCGCGCCGGAGTCGATCAACAGTTGCAGGATTTTGCGCGCGTGCTCGCGGGCGATCTGTTTGCCCCCGGCAGCGCGCGCCAGCGCGTCGTCGAAAGTCGGGGCTTCGAGCGCGGCCTCGCGGTAAATTTGTTCGAGGCGCGCGTGCAACTCGGAATCGGCGGCGGAGAGGGCGAGGGTGTGGCCGCCCGCGCGCACGATGTCGCGCTCGGAGACGAGCAACCCCGCGCCCTCCGCCGCGGCCAGCACGCTGCGGAAGATTTCCGGCGCAACGTGTGCAAACAATCGCTCGCGCAGGGTTTCGCGCGCGAGGCCGCGCTGCAAGGGCTCGCGCTTGTGGTGCGCTTCCACCTCGGCGCGCGCCGCCTGTATAAACCCGTCGAAAATTTTGCGCCCGACATAGACGCCCTCGGCCTCGACAATCGCGCCGCCCGGCGCGGCGGCAGCCGCGCGTAACGCTTCGTCGAGCGTCTCATCGCGCCAGCCCGTGCGCGCCGCGAGGTCTGCGCGCCTGAGCCCGTCGTCGCCCGCCGCTTCGACGTAAAGGCCGAGTTGCTTGGCCGCATCCGCGCCCGTCAGGGCGACCAGACGCTCGCGCGCGGCCAAGCGATCACGCCCGCGTCGCTTCGCGGCGAAGGCGTCGAGCACGCTCCCGCCGCCGATGGTGCGCTGCGGCGAATAGGAACGGATGATGAAGCGTTCTTCCGGCAGCGCGACGACGGGCGATTCGAGTCTGAGTTGGGCGAAGCCGCGCGCGCCCGCCGCGATCTCGCCTCCCGTTTCGAGAACCTGCACGCGCGCCAGCACTTCCGCCGCGCCGAGATGCACGCGCACGCGTGCGCGCGAACGAAGCGCACGCGGCGCGTTCGGCAACACTTCCAGAGACGTGTCAATGATCTGCGTGGCGCGCAGGCGACCTGCGGGCGCGAGCGTCATCCCGCGCTCTATCGAAGCCGTGTCCACGCCGCCGAGATTGATCGCCGTGCGCTGCCCGGCGACAGCGCGCGCGACGGCGCGGCCATGAACCTGTAGCCCGCGCACGCGCACGCGCCGCGCGGCGGGCAACAACTCCATCTCGTCGCCTTCCGTGATCTCGCCCGCGACGAGCGTGCCGGTCACGACCGCGCCGAAGCCCCGCATCGTGAACGCGCGATCCACCGGCAGACGCGCCACCGCGCGCGACGAACGCGCGGGCGCACGCGCCGCGAGGCTGCGCAATTCTTCTCTCAACTCGTCAAGCCCCTCGCCGCCCCGCGCGCTCACGGCGACGACCGGCGCGCCGTCGAGAAACGACCCCGCGACCAACTCTTCGGCCTCGGCGCGCACGAGCGCGAGCAGTTCCTCGTCAACCGTGTCAATCTTCGTGACGACGACGAGGCCGCTGCGGACGCCGAGCAGTTTGCTGATGTCGAAGTGTTCGCGCGTCTGCGGCATCACGCCCTCGTCGGCGGCGATGACGAGCGCAACCGCGTCGATGCCGTGCGCGCCCGCGAGCATGTTCTTGACAAAGCGTTCGTGGCCGGGCACGTCTACGAAGCCGACGCGCGCGTCGCCGAGATCGAGTTCGGCGAAGCCGAGGTCAATCGTGATGCCGCGCCGCTTCTCTTCGGGCAGCCGATCCGCGTCCACGCCCGTCAGGGCGCGCACCAGCGTGGTTTTCCCGTGATCAATGTGTCCGGCTGTGCCGACGATAATAGATTTCATGGTTTCAAGTTTCAGCTTTCAGGTTTCAGGTTAAAACAGGAGAACCCGAAACCTGAAACTTGATACCTGAAACTACTTGACGACTTCAAAGTCTATCCACTGCGTCGCGGTGCGATGCTTGGCATCAGCGAGTTGGTCTGTGACGACGATCTGGAGGACGTATTCGCCGGGCGGAAGATTCGCGCCGAGGCTGAGGCTACCGGCCAGATCGAGCCGCTTCGGATCGGTCGGCGACGCGAACTTGAGTGGCATCGCGTCGCCCTCGAAAACGGGCGTGCCGTCGCGGAAGATGCGCGCCTGCGTGGTCAGTTGCGGGAGGCGCGTCGCCCGGTCGAGGCGCGCGTTGTAAATGGCGTAGGCGAAGTCGAGGTTGGAGTTCGGGCGGAAGCGGCGGACGGCGGGGCTGGCGGGCAAGGCCGCCCCGCTGCTGCCCGCGCCGCCCTCCGGCGATGCTTCGTTCCCTTCCCGCGCGCCCTCCGTCGCCGTCGTGTTCTGGCTGCTCGTCTTGAGGTCGCCCACGATCAGGCCGGAGAGCGCGAGCCGGTTCTTCTTCAAATCGGGCACTTCGATAAACTGGTTGGCCGAACCTGTGCGCGTGGTCGAAGCGTCGCGCACGGCCATGCGCAGTTGATACGCCCCGGCCTTCTTGATGGGGACGTTGAAGGTGTAGGTCAGCCCGTCGCGCAGGACGCGGCGATAAGCCTCTTCCTTCAGCGTGAGCGTGGTCGTCTGATCGCGGTTGTCTATGATCTCGGAGTTGTCTTTGTAGGTCAGGCCGACCACGTCGAGCACGGTCTTGTATGTCCCGTCGGGTTGTTTGGTGAAATTGATGTCGTTCCCGTTGATGTGCATGAGCGAAGTCATGAACGACCCGGCCTGCTCCGTGTTGCCGAAGACGGCGGTCAGGCGCAGGCGCACGTCCGCCGAAGCGAAGGGCGAGGTGAGCGCGCCGATCAACTGTTCGTAGCGCGTGCGGCGCACGGGGCGCGCCTCTTCGTCCCTGATGCCGAAGAACCCGCGCCGGTAGCGCACCTTCAGGCCGGGGCGTTTCACACGCACTTCGAGCTTGTGATAACGGCGGTCGAAGGTCGCGCTCTGCGGGCGGTAGCCGAGCAGGTAAAAGCCTCTCTGGTCGGCGATGATGCGACGGATGCCGCGGCTGAGGTCGTTCGTGTTCCTGATGAAGAGGCCGCCCGTGTTGTGTGAGAGTTCGTCCATCCCGACCTGTGAATTGGAGAATTGTCTGGCGCGGAGAGACTGCACGTTATCGAGTTGTTCAATCGTCATGCCCGCCGTGTCGTCTTCGGCCATGAAGTTGTAGGCGACGAGGCCGCGCGGGTCAATCGTATAAAAGACGACCGAGGCGCGGTTAGCGAGATCGGTCAACTGGCGCACGGCCTGCCGCACGCGGTCGCTGCCGGGGCGCAGAGAGAAGCCGTCCGAGAAGAGCGTGACGGATTTGCGTCCCGGCAACTCGCGCATCCCGCGCACGACGAAATTGAGCGCGCCGAGCGCGCCGACGGCGAAAATCTCTTCCTGAAATTCTCTCAACTGGACGGCGGAATCGCCCTCTCTGATGCCCGTCCTCAAGTCTGCCCGGCTGGCCTCGCCGCCCATCTCAGGCCCTGTGGTGCGAATGCCGCTCTCGACGGGCGCGAAGACGGAAACGCCGCCAAACGCGCCCGGATACCACTTGATGCGGTTGATGGCGGCGTGCAACTGCCGCTTGTCCGAAGTGAACTGCTGCAACGCGCCGACGCCCGCGCTCGTGCGGATGATGGCGACCATATCGTTCGGCTGCATCTGCTCGTCTACGAACTTCCTGAGACCGGAGCGCACCGCGTCCATGCTCGGAAAAGAGAGGCCGAGATCGTCAACGACGAGCGCCATCGTGCGCCGCACCTGTTCCGGGCGCAAGCGTCGCGGCGGCGGGGCGGGCGACGCGCTCGCTTTGTTCCCGGCCTTGCGCTCGCCGCTTGCCGTCTCCGTGGCGGGCAGCGCGCTTTCATTCAGCACGTAAGAGAAGTTCGTCAGTTTCTGCGGGCGGTCGTCCTCTAATATTTCAAAGTCATCCGCCGTCAGGTCTGTCACCTGCTTCCCGTCCTTGTCCACGACGACCGCATCAACCTGCACCAGATTGGTCGTGATACGCACCACGTCGTCCTCCTCGTCGTCGTCGGGCACGGGCTGTTGCGACGATGGCGGCGCGGTTTGTTGCGGCGCGTTTTGCGGCGCGGGCGACGGTGCGGTCTGCGGTTGTTGCGCTCCGGCGAGCGGCGCGAGCAGAGAGAGCAGGAGGGCGTGCGAGATGCAGAGCGAAGTTAGTTTCTTCATAGGTAAATCTCTGGTCGGGCGATGCTGGCGGCATGTTGCCGTCTGGCGATGAGTAAGACGCTTCGCTGGATTTCCGCAGGTGACTGTGCGATGCTTTCAGGCGACAACACATCAACAGACGGGAGAGCATTATGCCAGAGCAAGCGAAAAACGGCGATACTGTGCGCGTGCATTACACGGGGCGTTTGGAGAGCGGCGAGACTTTCGACTCATCTCTGGGTCGCGGCCCCTTCGAGTTCGTTGTCGGCGCGGGCGACACCATCGCGGCCTTCGACGAAGCCGTGCGCGGCATGGGCGTCGGCGACCGCAAGACGGTCGAGATCGCCGCCGACGACGCTTACGGGCAGCACATCCCGGAGCGCGTGCAGACTATTGACCGCGCCGTCATCACGCAGAGCCTCGGGCAAGAACCGGAAGTCGGCATGGCACTCGCAATAGAGGTCGCACCCAACCAGCAAATCCCCGTCACCATCACCGAAGTCACCGACACGCACGTCACGCTCGACGCCAACCACCCGCTCGTCGGGGAGAACCTTATCTTCGACATCGAACTCGTCGAGATCAAGTGAGCCGCTGTTGATGCAGCCCCGCGAACCGCACATGAAACTTACCTGTAACAGTTTTCTACGCGCCGCGCTCGTCCTCTTCGTCGCCTCTGTCGTCGCCTCCGCGCAGACGCCGCCGACCGCGACCGAAGATATTTTCGTCGTTGATGTAAGTGTCTCGAAAGGCAAGTTGTCGTTCGGCCAGCCCGTCAACATCACCAGCCGCGCGGGCTACGACAACCAGCCCTCTTTTCTCCCCGACGGCCAGAGCCTGCTCTACGCCTCCGCGCGCGAGGGCGGCCAGACGGACATCTACCGCTACGACTTCAACACCAGACAGTCCGCGCGCCTGACCGACACGCCCGAAGGCGAATACTCGCCCACCCTCATGCCCGGCGGCAAATTCTTCTCCGTCATCCGCGTCGAGGCCGACCGCACGCAACGCCTCTGGAAGTTTCCCCTCGCGGGCGGCGCGCCCGATCTCGTGCTCCCCAACCTCAAGCCCGTCGGCTACCACCTCTGGTTAGACGGGCGCACGCTCGCCCTCTTCATCCTCGGCGCGGACGGGCGACCCAACCTGCTCCAACTCGCGCCCACCGACAACTCATTTCTCGACACCATCCACGTCAACATCGGTCGCGCGCTGCACCTCATTCCACGCCGCTCGGCCTTCAGCTTCGTCCACAAAATCTCTCCCGGCGAATGGCTCATCAAAGCCTTCGACCTCAAGACCAAGCGCAGCACGACGCTCGCCCGCACGCTCCCCGCGAGCGAAGACCTCACATGGACGCCCGACGGCACAATCCTCATGGCGCAGGACTCCAAACTCTACCAACTCGACCCCGCCCAGCCTTCAGCCGAATGGCAACTCGTCGCAGACTTCTCCGCCGCCGGACTCAAAAAGATCACACGCCTCGCCCTTAGCCCCAAAGCCACACGCCTCGCTCTCGTCGCCCAGAGCGAAGCCGGAAATTAAGCATCGTCAGGCCGCGTTAGAAAGTGCAAAAGAAGCGTCCGGCTACGCATTCGACAGCCGCGCCCCTGTCCGTTCGCCCGCGCCTTCGTACTTGCGCCCGCGCGCTCATTCATCATCCTCCGGCGCAACGCCGAAGTAGCGCATCCAACGCTCGGTGCTCTCTTCAACCGGCGGCGCGTCTGCGTCCGCCTGCGACGCGCTCCCGGCGTCAGCCTCTTCCATGCGCCGCCGGAACTCGCCCGCGCGCACAACCTGCGCGCCGCAACGCCTGACATATTCGGCCAGCGCGCGATCCGAAGTCACCACCAGCAGCGTCCGCCGCTCGCGCGACTGTTCGACCAGATTTTTGATCCGCTCGTCTGCGTCCGACCCGCGCGCCGCGTAATAGACGCGCACGCCTCTGTAACGCGCGCCGTCCGCGAAATGCTCGTCCGGCGCGCCGTCGAACACGACCGCCACGCTTGCCCTTCGCTGCCGTGCGAACCGCGCCAGATCGTCCAGCAACTCGCGCCGCGCACGCGGCTTGTCCCTGTGCCACCCGACGCGCTGCCCCATCACGTTATTGCCGTCAACCAGATAAGACATAAGTTATGCGACGCTCGACGCGGAGAGGGCGCATGTTTCTTCGTCCCTTGCCCGCGCCCGCCGTCCCCGGCCACTTCCAGAGCGATTCGACCCGTTTCAGAGCGTACCATGCGGGCGCAAAAAATCACGGCCACCCGCGAAGGTGGCCGTGATGGTGATAGTGCCGGATGTCAGGAGACTGTTAGGACTTATTTAGCCCTGGCAGCGCAACTGTGGATGGCATCCCGCTGGGCTTTCGTGATCGTCCCGTTCCCCATCAGAGCCTGAGTGAGGTGGTTGACGCCGCTGACGAACTGCCCGTGGTTCTTCGCGCCGTCACGGACTCGCTGGATCAGGTCGGAGAGCGTGCAGCCGTTGTCGAAGAGCGTGTTCGCCACGCCCGTATCGCAGCCGGAGATGCTCACCGTCGGCGACAGGTCGGAGGTCGGATCGCAATCCGCCTCGTCAGCCGCGCCGTCAAGGTCGGCATCCGCGAACCAGCCCACGTCCCGCATCAACTCCAACGTCAGGTCGTCGGGAGCTTTCAGGTTGTGAGTCAGATCGCCGTTGATGGCCGGTTCCATCAGCAGGCTCCTAAAGGCAATCGAGTCGTAGTGCGAACCGGAAGAACCGCCCTGCACGGGGTTGGGCATGAACAGGCGCGCACGTCCGAGACTGTCCGCACCGGCGCGAATGTTGGGGTCTTTGCCGATGGAGACGGTAACGTTAGGGGATTGCCCCA
>DASPJG010000672.1:0-6023 GCA_035628755.1 Pyrinomonadaceae bacterium | reverse complement strand
GTCGTGCTTCCAGAAGTAGAGGCCGAAGAGCACGGCGGCTTTCATGCTCTCCTCGACGATTGGCGCGGAGATGACCGCGCCGTAGAAGTTGCCCGCTTCGTCGCTGATGAGCGACGCGACGATGAGGCTGCCAATCGTGTTGACGAAAGCGGCGATGAAAACCGCCACGACCGCGCCCCAGATAAAAGCAGCTACGAGCGTCCACACAGGTTCGGATTCGAAGCGGTCGATCCAGAGCACGAGCGCGATGTAGAAAGGCGCGGGCAGCGTGGCGAGCACGAAGCCGATGAGGAGCGGGACGGGGCCTGTCTCCAGCCCGGTCATCAATACCAGGAACAGCGCGAGCAGCAACAGGATGAGCGACACGAAGGTGATGGCCGCCGCGCGCAAGAGGCGGCGTCGTGGTCGCCCCGGAAGGGCGGGCGTCGTGGGGTGCGCCGTCTGTGGGATGCTTGCGTATTCGTTCATCGGAAGAGTCGAGATTTCTTCTGAGGGTTCAAATTTTTTCGAGGGTTCATGTGCGCGCCGCGCTCAGTCAACCACGATAGCCAGCACAAACGCCAGAAACATCAGGAAGAGCAAAAGTAGGACGAAGCCGATGCCGAACTTCCGAGAGGATTTGCGCCGCGTGTCCGGGGGCGCGCTCGAAGGCATGGGTGAGACGCCGCCCGGAGGCGTATACGAAACGGGCGCGGTCGGCCTGCTGGCCGGTTGAACTTCCGTCACAGCCGGGGGCGCAAAGGGCTGTTGCTGCGGTGGCGGCGCGGAACGTCGCGGCGGTTCGAGGATAGTTGCGCCGAAGTCCGGGAGGGGCGTCTCGCGCGCCGCCTTTGCGGCATCCATCGGAGAGCCGCAGTTGTGGCAGAACGCCTTCTCCTCTCTTACGGCTGTGCCGCACTTGGGACAATTGACCATTAACTTGATCCGCCCGCCGCCCCGCCGCCGACGCCCGCGCGCCGGTTGCCGTGCGAAGTGGAATTTTGATCACTGCGCGGTGTTGAAGAACCGAGGATGACTTGAACGCCAGCCGTTGCAAACAAAGAGCGCACAGGTGTTCCGCAGGCGCGCGCCAGTATAAACAGATTTGTTCCCCACTTCCAGTAGAATTTCGAGCCGTCGCGCCCTTTCGCAGACGTGGCGATGACTGTGCCGACTGTTGACAGACTCGGTCGAAAAGGTGACTATAATTTTCGTTTCAGCTTGATTGGCTTTCGCGCCCGCGCCATGTGCTGTTAACAGGTTCAGGCACACGCGCACCGTTCGGATCAAAGCGGCGCGAGTCGCCCCGTCCCTCGTTCCCGGAGAGAACGATTGCCCAGCGAATCGGCAAACTACACAGACGCAAACCGCCAGCCCCGCGCGGCTACCGCAGGACAGACGCGCAGGCGTCCGTCCGCGCGCCCGCGCAGACCCTCGTCAGCCGGTTTTATGTCGATGGCGGTGGTCGTCTCGGTCGTCGTCTTCTTCGGGTTGTGGGGGCTGTTTGGGGCGAGCGGCGACGAAGCTCCGCTCCTGCCCGCCGGTCTGGCCGCGAGTGTCGTGCTGCTCGTCGCGGTGGCGGCGCGCGAGGTGGTGATGCGTCGCGCGTGGGCGCGCTACACGCACGAACTCGAAATACGCATGGGCAGCGAGGGCGTGCAACCGGGCCCGGCGGGTCTGCAACGCCCTGCCGCCGCACGCAAGCCGAGCGTGCGCGCAACCGCCACTTCGCTCCGCGCCTTGCAGCAACGACTCGCGCAGGCCGACGAGTCCGGCGCGCAACAACCCGCCGCCCACCTCGAAGCCTTCCGCCTCTGCGAACAATACCTGTCGAGTACCGAAGAGACGATCCGCGCTTCGGGGACGGCGGCGGACGTGCGCGTCGCCCTGCGCGCCGGGCAGGAGCGCGTGCGCGGCCTGCAAAAGCACCATCTCCTATCGTGGGCGCGCGGCGAGGCGCAGCGGCTCACGCACGAAGCGCAACGCCGCGTCAGCGTCTCCGACAAGATCGAGACGGCGATGCGCGCTCTGGACGTGATCAACGAGGCGTTGCAGGTCTACCCGGCAGAGCCGGAACTGCGCGACTCCGCGCTCGCCGTCCACAACTTCATCGCCTCCGTGAAGGTGGCGCACTGGGTTGAACTCGCCGAGCGCGCCGCCTTTCGCGGACGCTACACGCGCGCCGTCGCCCGCTATCGCGACGCGCTCTTTTATCTCTCCCGCGCCGAGATGAGCGACGACGCGCGCGAGGAAGCCGCCAACCGCATCAACCGCGAAATCGAGATGCTGCGCGCGCGTCTGGCGATGGGCGACCTAGAAGAAGAACCGCCGCTGCGGCGTCCCGCGAAAAAAGAGAATGACCGGCGTACGAGGAGCAACTTTTAACGCTCAACCCCCGAAACGGGCGGCGCGGAGGCGGATTTCGCCGGGAAATTGCCGGATAAAGCTCAAGTTTCAGGCGTCGAAATTTACTTTACCGTCGTGAGGGCGAATTGGCGTTTGGCCTCTTCTGTGCGACAATTAACGTTCGCTTGGACGGGCTGAAAGAGTTGACAGCGAAGTTGGACGGCGGCGCGACGATTATCCCACCCCGGCAAGAAACAATTTGCGCCAAAGCAGCCCTTCGACTTCTTTCCGACATCTATAACTCTTCCGCGCACACGCGCGGGAACATCCGACGGGTCAAACGCGCTAACATTCACGAGACGGGAAATGAAATCATGAGAGTAATCAGAGCCACACTTCTGTCCGCCGCCATCTGTTCGACGTTCGTCCTGCCGCTCCGGGCGCAACAGCCACAAACTCCGGCTCAGGGAGCGACCGTGCAGACGGTCAGCGACGCCTCCAACGGCACGATGACCGCGCGCCGCGAATACCTGCTCGGGCCGAGCGACGTGATTGAACTCAGGGTGTTCGGCGAGCCGCAGTTCGACGGCGCGTTTGCCGTGGACAACGACGGTAATCTCGCCGTGCCGTTCGTCGATCAACCGATCAGCGCGCAGTGCCGCAGCGTCAAAGAGGTGCGCAAGGACGTGGAGGGCGCGCTGTCGAAGTTTCTCAAAAATCCGCGCGTGTACGTGACCGTCAAGGACGAGAAGAGCCGCACGCCCGCCATCGTCTATGGCGCGGTGCGCTCGCCCGCCCCTTACGAGATGCGACGCCCCGCGCGCCTGCTCGAACTCATCTCGAAGAGCGGCGGCGTGACCGAGCAGCAGAGCGGCACGATCCAGATCGTTCACACGCAGCCGTTGCTCTGTCCCACCCCGGAGGAGTTGGCCGCCGCGCCCGTCCAAACCGGCGAGGACTCGCTCGGCGTGCCCTTCAGCATCTATAAAGTCGAAGACCTGAAGATGGGCAAGAGCGAGGCCAACCCGTACATCCGCCCCGGCGACGTGATCTACGTGGCCGAGGCTTCGCCGATTTACGTCACGGGCAGTGTCGTGCAGCCCGCTAACCTTTACCTCAAGGAAGGCATGACGCTGACGCGCGCGATCAGCATCGTCGGCGGCCCGAGGAACGCCAAAGAGAGCCAGGTGCGCATCTACCGGCAGAAGCCGGGCGGGTTGAAGTCGGAAACCCTGACGATTGATTACAAAGCCATCAAGCAGGGCAAGAAAGAGGACATCGCGCTTCAGCCCTACGACATCATCGAAGTGCCGGAGAACGGCGTCTGGTCGCCCAAGGGCATCGCGAAAATGCTGGCCGGCTTAGCCACGACCGGGGCGTCTTCCCTCGTCACGCAGGGCGGGGCGCGCATCCTTTACTAAGCGCGCGGGTCGCTTCCTCTAGAGGTTGGCTGTGTGGATACGGCCAGCCTCTCATTTTGTGAGCGGGCGGGAGGCGCGTCGCTAGCGCGTCCGGCCACGTGTTAGATTATCTTTTCAAATTCTTACTCAGACCGGAGGCAGGAGAACCAAGATGGCTCAGAGAACCGCAACGACGACGGGCGCGCGTAAAAGTAATCGCCGGACGACATTGCTCTGGATCGCGGCTGCGACGGCAGTTATCGTCGCGCTAATCTGGACTGAACAGGTCGCGCTGCTCTACGTACTGGCGACGCTCAGCGTGACGGCGTTGCTGATGATCGTGGCGATGGCCGACCTCGGCGGCTCGCGCCGACCCCTCACGGAGCCCGCCCCCAACGACGACTCCGCCGCCGCCGGAGACGGGTTAAGCGCGACAAACGCCCGGGCGCGTGCGGCGACACGACGTTGAGTTTATTCGCATTGAGCGCGCAACCACGATGGAGCGCGGTGGAAACAAAAAGAGCAGCCGTTCAACTTTGATTGAACGGCTGCTCTTTTGACTTCTGCGCTCGTCTTTTAACTTCTGCTCTCGCTGCCCACGCGTCGGCGCGTTGGTGTTTTCTAGCTCATAGTTTGTGAAGCTTTGCGGCTGCCCGCCGCTCCCGTCGAATCCTACCTCTGACCCGGCGCGCCCGTCTTGATCTCTTCCTTGACCTCACGCACATCGCTTGCGACACGCTTGATCTCTTCGTCCACGTCCTGCACATCCCCGCGCATGGTTTCGACCTCGCCGGTCACGTCCTTGACCGCCGCCTTGACCTCGCCCGTGATGTCTTTTTTGACCTCTTCCTTGATCTCGCGCGCGGCTGCACGGGCTTCACCTTTAACCGCGTCTTCCATCACTTGCAACACCTCGTGCGGCTTGGGCGAGACTTTGAGCACTTCGATCTCGGGGTCTGTTTTGTAGTTGAAGCGGTCGTACACGACGTCGAGTTGCTGCGCGATGTGTTCGAGCAGTTCAAGCGTCTTGGCCGCCTTCTGTTCGGCCAGCATGTTGACCTGGAGGTCGAGTTCGGCGCGCTTCTCGCTCATGGCCGACATGCGGTTTTGCGAGATGAGCACAAAGGTCGAGAGGAAAATCGCTTCCAGCGAAACGATCATCGTGAGCAGGCCGAACGGAAACGGATCGAACTCGCTGATGTAGGGCAGGCGGAGCAGGTTGACGTTGAGCAGAATCCACAGGCCAAACCAGACGATATGAATGTAAACGAACGCGGTCGAACCGGAGAAACGCGTGATTAAATCGGAGATGCGTTCCTGCGGCTTGCGCGTGGCCGCGTCCTTGCGCTGCATCTCGGAGATGGCGGCGATATTCTTGCGTATGATTTCATTTTGCGAAACCGTCTGAGTGCTCATCTGGCTTTTGTCGGCCTCCGTGAAAATGAATAAAATCGGGGAGCAACCTGCGGGACTACGCGCGCCGGGACACGCTTCCTCGTTCCCTTTAGACAAACACTGTGCCAGCACCGGGTCGGCAATATTTCAAGGAAAACCCGCGCAAAGAGACCGTTGCCGCACCCGTCCCGTACTCGTTTGATGCACGCGCGGGCGTTCTCCGCGTTGCCCGGGGGCGTTGAAATTCGGGCGGGTTTCGCCCTTCGCGTGCTCTTTAGAATCAAGGCTTTAGCAGGGCTGTGGAGAAATGGCTTGTCGCAGCCGGAGTGGAACTGCTATAAATCTAAGCGCCCCTCGGCGCGTGTAAGTCGAAAGAAATTATCTGCCAACACTACGCGCCCGTTCAGCATCCAAAGTTACCCCTCATAATTTAATCAACCTGCAGGGAGTTATCATGGCTCGAATCATCACTTCTATAGTCTTGTCCGCGGTACTGTTGTGGGCGGCTGTGCCCGCGCGAAGTTACACCTACCAGTTCAACAGTTCGTCGGTGCAAATCAGGTGGACGACCAGCCCGATTCGCATCTCGCTTTCGACTTCGCTCAACTCGCCGCCTCCGAATATCAAAGCGGGCAGCGACGTGGTGGGCGCGGCGCGCAGAGCCTTGCGGCGTTGGTCTGAAGCCGCCAACATACAGTTCGTCGAGTCGTCCACGACCGTCGACTCGGTCAACCCTTCGGGGTCGGGCGACGGAATCAGCTTGATCACCGTGTCGGCTTCCGCGACGAACGACGCCTTTACCAATCAGGGCGGGCAACGCTTGGGGCGCACGCGCGTGATCTTCGACAGCACGGGGCGCATTTTCGAAGGCGATATCGCGCTCAACCCGCGCGTGTCGTTTTC
>DASPJG010000671.1:0-2362 GCA_035628755.1 Pyrinomonadaceae bacterium | reverse complement strand
TTGAGAAGCACGACCGTGTCGGCGATCTCGTCGGCGCGCCTGACGATTTGCACGACTGCCTTCGGCATATCCGCCGCCTCGAAGAGGACGCCCTGCAAGTTAGTTGTGTCGCCGGGGTGCAGCGCCATCACCCTCCGATCCTCGACCCACACCTCTATCACCCCGCCCGGCGCGCCGAACCTGCACCAGTTTTCGTACGCCTCCGCCTGCGCGAGCGTCGTCAGGACGGCCTCGCCTAGCGTCAGCTTGCCTTTGCCCGGCGCGCGCGTCAGCTTGAGCGCCGCTAGATGTTTGTTCAGTTTTGCGGACATCCAATCGAAGTCTCCGCCTGCCTTGTCGTGCTTAATGTCACTAATGTCGCCCTCCCCTTTCGTGTCGGATGAGGGTGTGTGCTCACTATCGCTCATGATCTCGTCCTCCCGTGATGAACCTCGAACCATGTCCGCAGACGTGGGGAGCTAAGGTTGTCGCCTTTCAGAGCGGTTCAGCTTTTTTTAACTGGGAGGCGGCGGCCCAGCGTTCACCTCTTCGAAGAGGTCTTTGAGATCGCGCAGCGAGCGCGACAGGCGCTGGCGCACGTTCTCGGGCGTCAAGTTCAAGTGCGCGGCGAGTTCCTTGCTCGTCAGTCCTTCGAGTTCAGCCATCATGATGAGTTGCCTCCTATCTTCGGGTAGGGTGTTCAGAGCTTCTTCGAGTTCGAGCGCGGCCTCCAACCTTTCGAAGTGCGGGCGGGCGTGAAGTGTCGGGTCTTCGAGGTTAATTACGGGTGAGGCTTTCTTCTCCCGGTACACGCGGTCGGCTTCATGACGGATAATGGTCGAGAGGTAGTGATCGCGCTTTTCGACCCCTTCCCATTCCCTGTCGGGAATCTGACCACACACCTCGCAGACTGTCTGCGCTAAATCCTCTCCGTCGCTCACGTAGTTCTGGAAGCCGCGCGCCTTCATGGCGCGACAGCACTTTCCGAGCAGGGACGAATAGTTATCCATGCAGTAGCGTAGAGACTTGCTGCATTCGCCTTCACCGTCTCCTCGTTCTCTCATGGGAACCTCCCTCATCCTTCACCAAGCGGGATGGACTACGTCCGCCCGAGGTACCGCCGCACGTCCCGGCATCACGATTCGCGAACAGCCTCTGCTATCAAACACCCTCCTTGTTCCGCTTCCGTTCGCGACCGCCCGGCCATCACGTGCCTCTGACTGCGCTGGGGAGATTCCAGAGAGCGGCTCAAAGCCCGAGTTGTACCCTGCTAAAACTATTGAGCGCCCCGCCGTCAGTTTTGTGACACCACTGGCAGAGTTTTTTTTCCTCGTGGCCGCCGCACACGCGGCGGACTCTTTGGACCAGACTTCAATCGCCTCGGGGCGCATCATCCTCTGCGCGCTTCGGCGCGGCCCGGCCATCTTCGGGGAGAGTGTGAAACTGTCGGCCGCGCGCTTCGCCGCGCGAGGGCCGACGGGGGCTAGTGGTTTAATCGCGCGGGGGGTTGCGCCGGACTCAAGCGTCCGCCACGGGCACGACCAACGGGCCGTCCTCGTCAAGCCGGTGCCCGCCTAGTATTCAAAAGCACCTGCCCGGTAACGTTGACTTTCAAAGTATCTCGATGGCTCTTGCTCTATGAGTCGTAATCAGGTCGCCTCAACTCTGCTGAGGCCCTCCCTGACGAAGGCCGCTGCGCGACCTGCTCGCCCATCGTAGGCCCACGATAAACCCCTCCGAATCGCGGCCCGTATAACATTTGTCTTACCGTTGCCTAACCATTCGCGCCCCCCTGTCACATTCCCTCTCTTAGCAGTCTCAATGAAGGTGAAGCGTCGAGAATCGTCTCTGACGCGCGGGCTAACGCGGGCCGCGTCGGCGTTAGTGAGTAGCTCTGCTTTGAGACTGATGCGACCGGACGGAAGGGAGTAAGCGGGCAGTAACAAGGCCACCTCCGGCCTGCTCCGACAGCGTTATGTTCCTCGCGAGCGTCATCGCATACCGGGCGCGACGCTGCGCCGCCCCATCAACGCGGGGCGGAGGGGGTTAAGAAGATGCGCGGTAAATTAACAATGCTCTTCGTCGTCGTATTCACACTCGTATGCATCGTCTCCGAGTTCTACTCGCCCGTGCCGACCCCGCAGTTCCTCTACGACGTTGATGACTTGACCTTAGACAAGGTGAAGCTCGTCAACTTTTCTCCGGCGGAGGATGCAGCCATCCGCAAGGAGTTGCGCCACCTTCTTTACCCGCCATGCACCGTGGCCTTCTCCAAGGCAGGGCTCCGCAGCCCGCTCGAAGTAGTCACGGAAGAGGGCGTTGTGATTCGCCCATCGGTTGACTTGTACGAATACTCGGCGAAGGAATTGGGGCTTGTGAGCAA
>DASPJG010000670.1:0-3267 GCA_035628755.1 Pyrinomonadaceae bacterium | reverse complement strand
AATGCCGACGGCGCGCTCGTCAAACGCTCACAGTTTCGAGACGGCAAGCTCGAAGGCGTCACCATCGAATATTATCCGAACGGCCAAGTCCGAACGGCATCACAGTACAAGGCTCACAAACTACACGGGGAAGTCGTTAGCTACTCGCCCGAGGGGATAGTCGTCCTGCGGACTTATTACATAGACGGCGAGCCCGCGCCCTTTCCCCTTCCGCCGCCGCAAGCCTGATGTTTTGGCAGCCCGGAGCGAAAGGATGGTCTTCTGAACAATGGGAATGCAGGTATGCATGGGAGCGATGCTTCAATGCAGCTTCGGCGTCGCGCCCAGTTCGCTCGTCGTGCTGCCGCAAAACCGCGTGCTGACCGCGACGCCGGATGCCAACATCATGGATAATAAACCGCTCGTGAACATCATGCCCTTCGGCATGTGCAGTTCGCCCGCCAACCCGACGGTGGCCGCCGCGACCGCCGCCGCCCTCGGCGTCTTGACGCCCATGCCGTGCGTGCCCGTCACGCCAGCCCCGTGGGCGCCGGGTTCGCCCACCGTCCTGCTCGGCAATATGCCCTCGCTCAATAACAGTTCCAAGCTGATGTGCGTGTGGGGCGGAGTGATCCAGATCGTGAGTCCGGGTGAGTTCACCGTAATGATCCCTTAGTCGCAGCGTCCGTATTCGGCAAGAACAGTTTCTCTCCGCAGTGGTGAGCATCGATCTCCGGCAGACCGCAGATATGCGAACTTCTATGAGAGACCCCAGGTAGCCTTCAGGAGTAACGACATGAGTTACGCTTTCTCATTTACTAACAAGTCGCTCACTTTAGTGCTGGCCGGTTTCGCCTTCGTCGGCATCATGCTTTTCACCGCCGGTTTGCTCATCGGAACAACCTGGAAAGCAGAGCCGAACGCCCCCGCGAATGTAACCGCCAAACAACCTGCCGCCGCGCTTCCTGCGCCCGCGCCAACCGCGACCGCACCGGCTGAGACAGCACCGACTGCCTCCGCACCAACTGCCTCCGCACCGACAGTCGCCCCGCAGGAGCCGGTCTTGGCGGCGGATACCGTCACCCCGGAGGCCATCGCGCCAATTGAAGCCGAAGAGGCGAGCAGCGCAGCCGCGCCCGCCAGTCAGGCTCGTGGCAACTCCGCGAGCGTGCGGCGCAGGAGAGTGCAAACGCCCGTCCTACCCGCTCCGCCGAACGACACCGAGTTGAGAGTCGTGCAAGAGGCCGAGCCCGCTTTAAACGCCCAGCGTTCCGGCGGCCAGTGATGACGGGTCGAGATAGCGGCGTCCTGCGACCGCACGATTCGCTTTCCGTGCGCCGGGTCTCCCTGCCGCGCGGGCAGGCTAACGGGTTAGATATTCGTGGTCATTCTGATTTGATGGGTGTAAAATCCTCCGCCGGCAGTGAAGTTAAACATCCTCGCATCCTGACAGTTCAATTGATGCTGCATAAAGGCAGCATGAAGGATTAAGGTGATGAGCAAACCATCGCAGCATCCCAACCCCGCTTTCGCACGCCACCGGGCAGAGCCGCTAAAGAACGGCGCAGCGCGGCAGTCTGCGCTGCAACCGAAAGCAGCCGGTCTGCCTTCACGTGCTGCCGCTCAGGGAACCGCCCGCACGCCCGTCGCGCCTCCCGCGTACAGGCCGCAGCCCGCGTCGCCAACCGCGCAAGCCAAGATGCGCGCGACGGTTCAGTTGCCACCCACGCCCACGCCGAGAGCCGCTGGCGGTGTCGTGCAGGCAAACATCGTGGGCGGCACGCAAGCTCTACAGGCGCGCCTCGCCTTCCTGCGCGCTCCCGTCCCGCAGCGACAGCCGCACGCTCATTCAACCGCCCAACGAAAAGTCGGAGCAAACTGCACACACACGCCGTCCGCGCCTGAGAGAACTCAAACCATTCAACGCAAGAGCGGGTCGGGCGTCGAGGCGTTTCAAGTCCCGCTGCAACCCAAGAGCGGCGGCCAGCCCATCCCGGAGCAAGTCCGCGCCAAGATGGAGACGGCTTTCGGCATGGACTTCTCCGACGTGCGCGTGCATATCGGGCAGGAAGCAGCCGCCATCGGCGCGATAGCTTACACGTGGGGCACGAACATCCATTTCGCGCCGGGGCAGTACAACCCGCACACGATTCAGGGACAGAAACTGCTCGGCCACGAGTTGTGGCACGTCGTCCAGCAGAAGTCAGGACGCGTGAGCAACCCGTTCGGCTCGGGCGTCGCGGTCGTGCAGGATCATGCCCTCGAAGCCGAAGCCGACCGCATGGGCGTCAAGGCTGCGATGACCGTGCTGGTCGAGAGGCCGGACGGCCAGCGGTAGAGAAGTCGAGACGATGAGTTCCCGAAAAAATCCGTTTCCGCAAAAGAGCGACGCGAAGAATTCGGGTCAACAGCGGCCTGTTAATGCGAATTCGCACAGGTCTGGTATCGTGCAGTCGAAGCCGGCGACTGCCCCGCAGGCGAGGAAGCAGCCCGTCGCGCCCGCCGCGTACCGGCCTCAAGCTAAGCCGGAGACAGTACAGGCCAAAACATCTCCCGCCACACAGCAACGAAAGCCGCAGCCCGCCCCGCCCGTCTATCGCCCGCAGTCCGCCCGGCAAGTTTTGCAGACGAAGAAAGCCGCGCCCGCGGTGGCCGCGCATGCCGGGGGCGCGCATGCCGCGTCACGGGTGACGAAGGGACAGCCGCCCTCGCAGCCCGGCCACGAATCGAGCCGCGCGCATACGGCGCGGGGAGCCAGCATGTCGCCGCGCCGCGCCGGGCTAGTTCAGGCCAGAATGCAGGAGGATGCGATGCAGACGGGGATGGCGACTCTGTTGATAAACGCATCCTCACAGCGTCGGGTCGGGTCTGCGCTTGAAAGTCCGGCGACGCGCCCGAGCGGCGGCGGGTTCGGCGTCGTCCAGCGCACGGAAGCCAGCGTGACCGGCGCGAAGGGAAAGGTTTGGGGCTCTGGAAGCGCGGCGTTGAAGAACAAGAATAACCACGCGGAGCAGCAAGCCCTGGGAGAAGCGGCTCTGGAGATCAATAAGACTCTTACCGCTCAAGGGGCGACGGACACTCTGGCGTTGACGCTGACCGTGGACACACAGGTCTGTTACAAATGTTGTGAATGGATCGACACCAACTTCGTCAGTTGGTTGAAGAAGATCAAAGTAGGTGCGGGCAAGAAGCAGCGGGATTGGGCTGGCAATTTTTCCCTCACCATCGCGGCCAACGGCGGCACTAAGGTTATCTCGGGGAGCGCAAGCACGGTCGCCGGTATCGGCG
>DASPJG010000669.1:0-5571 GCA_035628755.1 Pyrinomonadaceae bacterium | reverse complement strand
ATCGCGACACCGCCCACGTCCGGCAACAGTGAGACGGGCGGGGGCGGTTCGCTATCTTTGAATTGGACGATGACGCGCAGGTGCGCGCGATCCGGCGCGGTGCGGAGCGCCTCGCGCAGGTCGGGCGACATCTTCTCGGCGGGCGTTAACGAAAAAGAGCGTGCGCTGGCGGGCGTTGCGTGCGCCACGCCAACGCACGGCGCAAGCAGGAGCGCACAGAGCGTGAGCCACATGGAAACCGTGTGGAAATGCTTAACGATTATCAACTGGCTCCTCCTCATACTGGGCGCGTCCTGCTCAAGTGTCGGGTACGGCTCTCCGGGCGAGTTGGCGGCTGTACTTGCGTCGCCTATGGCAAGAGGCGTTCCTCACACCCTGCGGCTCTCCGGCATTGACAAAAGCAGGCACGCTCAAACGGCGCAGACTTAAAGGGCTTTCTGAAGCGACCGTGAGCGCGCCCGGTCGTGATTGGCGTATGTTGCTGATGGGGAAGAAGAAGGGCGGCGCGAACTTTGAAGTGGCAGGCGGAGGCGCGCCGCTTCATCGTCGCCAGACGAGCAAAAAGGCTTGACCCGATTTGTTACAGGCGTGTCAAAGTCAGCGATTAGAGTTAGACGCAAAATGCGGCGTCGGCGCGGATCATGCCGTGGCGATTTGCGGCGTGAAGCCGGACGCTATTTTGTCACCGGCGGTTCGCTGACGGATGGGCGCGCGTGCGCTTGCGAATTGCGACGCGGCGACGCGCGGTCAATAAAGAAGTTTGCGTTCAAGGCTTGCGCCCTCCGACTTGCGTCGCAGCATTAACTCTACGGAGCGTGCGTGCGTCCCGACACGCTCCGGTGCGCGGAAGCGCGCGCCTGGTTTGGACGCCCGCCTTCACTTGGCACGACTCTTGCGAACGGTAGCTTGCGACCCTCCCCGCTTGAATAGATTTCGTTCAACCCGATCACTTTTTGCCAGCCGAGTGCTTTTGGCCGGTAAGCGCGTCGGCACTCGCTGGCATCGCGGCTTCCGCGGTCAATAGTTTCTCTTGAAGGGCGGCTGAACATGTCCAAACAACCGAACGCCAAGGGGCATCTACTCATCGCCGACGACGACCCCCAAATCAGGAACGTCCTGGAAGAATTTTTGTGCGGGAGCTACGAATGTCGCACGGTCGGTTCAGCCGAGGAGGCGCTCGCGCTGCTCCGCGCGTCGAGGTTCGATGTCGTCATCAGCGACATCAATATGGAAGGCATGAGCGGTCTTGAGATGATCCCGCACGTGCGCGAGATTGCACCGGAGACAGTGATCATCTTGATCAGCGGCGCGCAAACCATCGAGTATGCCATCGAGGCTCTGCGCGCCGGGGCGTTCGACTACGTGACGAAGCCTTTCGACCTGCGCCACGTCGAAGTGGCCGTCGAGCGCGCGCGCCAGCACCACGAACTGCTGCGCAGCAAACGCCGCTACGAAACCTTCCTCGAAGAATCCATCAAGCTGCGGACGAAGGAACTGGCTCAAGCCCTCTCCTCGCTCGAAGACGCTTATCGCACGACCTTGAAAGCCCTCGCCGCCGCGCTTGAGACGCGCGACACGGACACCCACGGCCACTCGGAGCGCGTCGTCAGTTTCAGCCTGCGGTTGGGGCGCGAGTTGAATCTGGACGAAGAGGGATTGCGCTCGCTGGAGTTCGGCGCGCTCCTGCACGACATCGGGAAGATCGGCATCCCGGACATGATCCTGCGTAAGCCCGCCGCGCTGACAGACGAGGAATGGATGACGATGCGGCGGCATCCCGCGCTCGGCCAGCAGATTTTGCGCGGGATAGAATTTCTGGAAGGAGCGGCGCGCGTCGTCGGGCAGCACCACGAGAAGTGGGACGGGACGGGCTATCCGCTGGGCTTGCGCGGCGAGGAGATTGACCTCAACGCACGCATCTTCGCCGTCGCAGACGCTTTCGACGCGATGGTCAGCACGCGCGTCTACCGCGCCGGGAAACCTTACGCCGCCGCAGCCGAGGAGTTGGAGCGACATGCGGGGCGACAGTTTGACCCGGTGGTCGTCGCGGCCTTCATGCGCATCCCGCCGGCAGACTGGGAGACGCTGCGCCTGCGTTCGCTCCGGCAGCAGAGGCCGGAGCGCGTCGCAGCCGCCATCGTCGCACCGGCGGAAAAATTCGCGTCCGCCGCGAGTTCTTCACCCATCGCCAAATTTACCGCGCCGTCCACGTCCGCTGTAAGCCGCATCGCCCGTCGCCGTAGCGAAGCGCGCGCTTTGCGACGCAGCCACCGGCACGCGTAGAGGCGACCGGGCAGCGACAACTCCGAGCCGCTTAACCAAAAAAGCTACGGGCGACACTTCGCTTTGCCCGTAGCTTTTTCGTTTGCCCGCACGGTTGCACACACGGCCTTGTAGGTGAGCGACGCAACCGCATTTTGCTGTTGACAGAAAAAAGTGTTGACATAGTTGCGCGTCGGAGTTATATATTACCGGCGCACGGCGAGACGCGATTCGGGCGTCGCCTGTGTGGAGAGACGAAAGAGATAATGATAAGGATTCGGAAACAGGAAGAGACAGCTTGCGGCGGCGAAGCGGCGTCCGGCGTCTGTGCGTATGAGTTAGCGACACGCCTCACCGCCAGCGACGCGTATGCGCCCGCCGGGTTTGATTGGCGCGCGGTGTCGGCGTCTCTGTGTGGCACGCTCGGTGTTGATAGTGGGACGGTTGCGCCCGAGGTCTCGTCGGCCTCCGGCAATCGTCAAGTGCTGGTGTGATTTTGCGGGAGCGGCCTCCCGCTCCCGAAATCTCGGACGGAAAGTTGACGAGAGATTTGAAGGAGCGGGACGGCTTCCCTTTAATGGAGCCGGACACCCGCTCTTTTTGTTTGTTATCGAGAAGATATTTGTCTCGGAGGAGGTGCAGGGATGGTTCACGTTCGTTTTGAAGGCCGTTCTTTTGATTACGCCGAGCGCGAGTTGCGCGTCGAGGCGTGCATGACGGATCGCGAGATCAAGGCGCGGCTCGCCGCGTTTCTCGATGCGAGCATGGATCGCTTCGAGGCTTACGTCGTCGAGCGCACACAACTCGGCGACCTGATCATCCGCCCGGAGGCCGTCTACGGGTAAGAGCATCGGGCGCGTCCCCGCGCCCTAACGCGCGAAGCATACACACTTCACCTGATAAGTGGGAGGTAGCGGGTTCGATTCCCGCCGGGAGCGATTATGTTCCCGTAGCTCAATGGCAGAGCGCCGCTGTGAAAAGCTTTTCGGACTTGCGCGGGGACACGATAAAAATTTAGCGACAAGCGGAGAGAGAGAAGTTGTGCGAAGAGAGAAAGGTGAGTTCGGCAATTCACTTTCTCAACAGTCGCTCTCCAACCTTCTTCCGCCCCGCGCCCTAACCGGCGAAGCATACATACTAGCTCAGTGGTAGAGCATACGTCGCAAGGACGTAGTGTCGCGGGTTCGATTCCCGCTATGTGCAGACGCTTCCCTGACTTGCGCGGGGCAATAACAAATACCGTAAATCGTGAATCGTAAATCGTGAATAGATGAAGCCCTGTCTTTTTCTATTTACGATTCACGATTCACGGCTTTTAGAGGTGTGTGATGGAAAAGCTTGAGCGCGACGCGCGCCTTGAGATGTTGAATAGTTTGTTGACGACGCCGCACCGCCGGCTTGAAGAGGTGGCGGGTCTGCACCGCGAGATGCTTGAGCGCGACCCTTTGTTCTACGGCCACCTCGCCGTCTGGTACGCGCGCCACGGCGACGTGCGCGACCACAGGGAAGTGTTCACCGGCAACTTGCTTGCGAGCACGGTCGCGGGACATCGCGGCGCGGGCTACGTGTTGTTGCAGCAGCTTCCGCCGTATCAGGTGGCGCGCGTGGTTGACTTCGTGAAGCGAACTCGCGGCGGTCTGCCGCGTTCTGCGCGAACGGCGGTGGCGCGCTACCTGCGCGAGCGCGAGGAGAACCCGCGCCATTTCGACGGCGCAGCCATCCGCGCGCGCCAGAGCATGAAGCGTCTCTACGCGGGGCTGCACATCAAGCCGGGTGCGCGCGCCGATGCGATCCTGTTCAAGGACACGCCGCCGCCGGACAGCCTCGCCTACGCCCTGAAGCGTCTGGCGAAGGCCAAGAGCGCGGCGACGCAGGCCGGGTTGATCGTGGAGCACAACATTCCTTACACCGTCGCCGTGGGCGCGGTGCGGACGTTGACGCCCGTCGTTCTCGCCGCGCTGGTCAACGCGATGTCGCCGCAGGAGACGATCAACAATTTGAAGTCGTTGAAGGCGCGCGGCGCGCTCGCACACGCGGAGGTCAAGGCTCTGGTTGACGAGAAACTGGCCGGAGCGGCGACCGACGCGCGCGTCTCCGCGTTCAAGGCTGTGCGCGCGTCGGAGGTTGCGGGCGTTGACCGCGCGACGGCGGCACGACTCGAACACGCGGCGAGCGAGCAGGTGAGGAAGCGTGGCCGCATCACGAAGACGACGGCGTTGTTCGTTGACAAGAGCGGGAGCATGACGGTCGCGCTCGAAGTCGGCAAGCAGATCGCCGCGCTCGTCTCCGGCGTGGCCGAGGCGGAGTTGTACGTCTATGCCTTCGACACGATGGCTTACCCGGTCGCAAGCGCGCAGCCCGGCTCGTTGAGCGATTGGGAGCGCGCTTTTCGACACCTGCGCGCAGACGGCGGCACGAGCATCGGCGCACCGCTTGAGACGATGCGCCTGCGTCGTCAGGCGGTCGAGCAGATCATCATCGTGACGGACGAGGGCGAAAACACCGCGCCGTACTTCAACGGGATTTACGCACGCTACTGCGCGGACTTGAACGTCGCGCCGCACGTCGTCATCGTCAAGGTCGGCGGGCATAGCGACTACCTCGAACGGCAGATGCGCCAGAGCAAGGTGGCGTTTGAGACTTTCACCTTCGCGGGCGACTACTACTCGCTCCCGAACCTCGTGCCGCTTCTCAGCCGCCCTTCGCGGCTTGAGTTGCTGATGGAGATCATGGAGACGCCGTTGCCCGAGAGGGAAGCGTGAAGGGCAAGCATGAAGGGAGGGCTGAACGCGAAACGATGGGCGACGAACGGAAGACAACCTGCTTTCACCCGTCGTACATCGTTTCGCGTTCACCGTTTGACTTGTGGACATTCGCCAACTCATCGAGAGGCTCGCGGCGCGCGAAGCGTCGCTGCGCGGGCGGGGCGGGCAATTTCTCGCGCCGTGCGTCGGCGGCGGGCGTGTGCGCGTGTCGCTCGACGGGCTTGTGCAGACGTTTCGCACGCGCCCGCGCGGCTTCGAGGGGTGGGGCGTCTTCGAGGCGATTGACGAGCGGACGGCGCGCGTTACACGCGAGGCGACGCTCGCGCAGGTCGGCTGTTATTTGAAACTGTTGAAGTCTGTGCGCGTGCGACTCGTCGAACGGCTGCGCGGGCGCACGTGGCTCGCGTATCCGGCGAGTCTGGATGACGCGCGCGTGCGGTTTGGCCTGAGCGGCGAGGTGGAGGTGCATCTCGTCTCGGAGGGCGCGCGCTTCGATGCGGCTGTGGCCTACACGGACGGTCGCAACTGGCTCTACGGCGAACCC
>DASPJG010000668.1:0-6413 GCA_035628755.1 Pyrinomonadaceae bacterium | reverse complement strand
TCGTATGCGCCCACGCCGCGCCCGTAAGCGTTCGTGAAATCCAGTTTGCCGTTTTTGATCTCGACGAGCGGTGCGGGATAGTCCATCACGGACGCGCGCCCGCCGTAAGTGCTCGCGGCGAAATTGTGCGCGAGGCCGAGCGTGTGGCCGACCTCGTGCGCGGAGAGTTGGCGGATGCGCGCGACGGACATGGCGGCGGCGTCGGTCGAAGAGTCCTGACCCAGATAGTCGTCGTCGCCGCCGAACATCATGCCGAGTTCGCAGAAGGCGTCGTTGCCGCCGCCGTGACGCGAGCCGCCGGAAGTGTAGGGCGGAATCATGCCCGTGCCGAGGAGGAAGTCCTGCCTGACGCGCAGGCTGCCGAGCGTGACGTTGCCCTTGATGATCTCGCCCGTGCGCGGGTCTTCGACGCTGCCGCCGTAAGACCAGCCGCGCGTCGAACGATGCACCCAGTTGATCATGTTGTAGCGCACGTCCATCGGGTCGGCGTCCGCGGGAAGCAGCTTGACCTGAAAAGCGTTACGGAAACCGGCGGCCTCGAACGCCTCGTTCCACCACGACGCGCCTTCGATGAGCGCGCTGCGAATGGGTTCGGGCGCGCCCGCGTCAACGTAGTAGATGATCGGCTTGACGGGTTCGGAGAGGGCGGCTGACGGGTCTCGCTTCTGCAAGCGGTGACGGTTGATCCAGCGTTTCTCAATCGGCTCGGTGAGCGGCGAAGCGTAATCGTAAAACTCCACGCCCATGACGCCGACGCGCGGGTCGAGACGGCGCGGCGCGTAGCCCGCATCCGGCAGGGCGACGAACGAATGATGCTGGCGCACGGTGATGGCCTGCGGCGTCGGCACGGTTTCGCGCACGAGGCGACCGGGTTCTTCGCCCGTGAAAGTGAGTTGCGTTTCGACCTCGGTGTTCTGCGGAAAGTTTTTCGTGCGCGGGAGATAAAAACTGCTCCGCGATTCGTCCGCCTGAAAGCGTCCCTGATTCGCCTGCCGCAAAGTTTCGGCGACGCCGTGCGCGTCGCGCATGAAGAAGGCGGTCGCATCAACGAGCACGCGCGCGTCTTCCGTCGCTTCGACCTTGAAACCCCACAGCACGGAGCGCGCAAACGACTCTTCGACCGCGCGCCGCTCCTGCGGATCGTTCGTGATGGCGCGATAGCGGTAGTTCGGGCGGACGAGCAAGACCTTCTGCCCGGTGCGCTCGAAGAAGACGACGTTCGTGCTGCCGAGTTGGCCACGGTCGAGGCCGATAGGATTAGAGCCGACGCCCGTCGGGAGCGACACCTGATAGAGAAACTCGGCGTTGAAGCGTTCGATCTCCAGCAGCAGTTTGCCGCCCTCGGCGTCCCAGTAGAGCGGCATGTAGCCGTCAAGTTTTTGCAAGCCCTTCGTGCGCGTGCGGATGCTTTTGTCTTTCTCCTGCGCGGCGACGTTGAGCGTCAGGACGAAAAGGGCAACGAACAGCACGAGTAGAGAACGTTTCATATTTGACCTCGAATGAATTTGTGAGGCGCGAGCACCGGACGAATCGTAAAGCGCGTGGCGACATTGTAGCCGCGCCGGGGAATGCGCGCCAGAAATTTTCCGCGCTCGTCACAATTATTCATCAAGTGGGATGCCCTGAATTTGCTTAGTTCTCAGGCTGCCATTAGTATGCGAGGGCGTTCTTCTAACCGAGCACCCAATCGCGGCATGCCTGCACACACGCGGATGCGCTTCGTCTTCTCAAAACTCTTTTACGTGCTGCTCGCGCTCGGCTTTGTGCCGTTGTCGCTCGCGTGGGCGTGGCCGAACTTGCGCTGGTACGTCGCCTGCTACGACGCGCTGCTCCTGCTGCTCGTCTTCATAGACGCGCGCGTGAGCCGCACGCTTCCGGCGGGCGTCGAGATCGGGCGCGAACTCGCCGGGCGTTTTCACATCGGCGCGGAGACGGACGTGAGCGTGCGCGTCGCCAACCACACGGCGCGCCCTCTGGCCTTGCGCGTCAAGGACGAGTACCCGCCGGAGTTGCGGCTCTCGTCGCCGCGCGAGGCGTCGCTCAAAGTGGAAGCGCAGACGACGGCTGCGCTCGTCTACGGGCTGACGCCGCCGCGTCGCGGGCGTTACGAGTTTGGCCGCATCGCCGTGCGCTATCTTTCGCGCCTGCGGTTGGTGTGGTGCACGGCGCGCGTGGGCGAGGCGGAATGGATCAAGGTCTATCCGAATTTGCGGCGCGCGCGCGAGGCGGAGTTGAAGGCTCTGGGCGCGCGTTCGCTGGTCGCGGCGCACAGGCGTTCGTCGTGGCGCGGCGAGGGGCGCGATTTCGAGTCGCTGCGCGAATACGTGCCGGGCGACGAGTTGCGCCACATCAGTTGGAGCGCGACGGCGCGGCGCGGGCGTCTGACGACGCGCCAGTACCAGATCGAGCGCGACCAGACGATCCTCATTGCGCTCGACGCCGGGCGGCTGATGACGGCGCGCATCGAAGACGAGTCGAAGTTTGATGCGGCCATTCACGCCGCGCTCGCCCTGATGAGCGCGGCGGCGCGCGGCGGCGATAACGCGGGGCTGGCCGTCTTCGGTCGGCGCGTCGGCGCATACGTTCCTCCCGCGCGCGGCCATGAGCAGATGGAGGCGGTGCTCGAAGCCCTCCACGGCATCGAGCCGGAGATGATCGAGCCTTCCTACACGCGCGCCTTCGAGTACATCGCCGCCAACTGCAAGCGGCGCGCGCTCGTCGTCGTGCTCACGGATTTAGTAGACGAAGAAGGCTCGCGCGAACTGCTCACGTCTCTGAAACTGCTGCGCCCGCGCCATCTCCCGCTCGTCGCCACAATCGGCGACCGCGACCTTACCGCCGCCGTGCGCCACACGCCGGAGAGCATCCGCGACCTGTTCATGCAATCCGTCGCCGAAGAGATTCTGTTCCAGCGCGAAGCCGCGCTGCGCATGGTCGAACGCCTCGGCGGCCTCGCCCTCGACGTGACCGCCGCCACGCTCGCGCCCGCGCTGCTGGAGAGTTACATCCGCGTGAAGGAAAGAGGATTACTGTAACCGCCTAAGAGTTCATCTTGACAGCATCTTATTTTCTCAGCGTTAACGCGCCGCTTCGGCAGTATCCTCACGCCCGGCGACCAGCAGATAGGTGTAGAGGGCGAGGCCGGTCGCGGCGGCGACGCCGTATTTGTAGGCGGGCGAGATGGGGGCGGGCGAGATGAAACCTTCGATGATGCCTGCGAGCACGAGGAGGGGAATGCAGCCGACGATGAGTTGGATGCTGTCGCGCCCGCGCAGCCGCAGAGCGTCGAAGCGCGAGAGGTCGCCGGGGATGAGGATCGCGCTGCCGATGAGCAGCCCCGCGCCGCCCGCGATGAAGATGCAGGTCAGTTCGACGACGCCGTGCCCGGCCATGAAGGCGACGAGTTCGTGGCCGTACCCGGCGCGGTAAGTGAGCGCGAGAACCGAGCCGATGAGCGCGCCGTTGAACGCCATGATGTAGAACGTGCCGAGTCCGGCGAGCGCGCCGAAGGCGAAGGCGTAGAACATGACCTGTATGTTGTTGGTCATGATGGCCGCGCCGCCCACCTGATTGGCCTTGTTCAGAGATTGCCACCAGCGCACGCGCGCGTCCGTGTTCTCGGCGCGCCACGCGGGGGTGATTCCGGCGAGGCCGGAAAATTCCGCGTCGCGTCGCGTGCCCAGAAATCCCGCGAGAAAGAAGACTGTGAAGACGGCGAAGGCCGCGCCCGTGTGACGCCATGTGCGGCGAAACGTGCGCGGGAAGTCGCGTGCGAAAAAAAGGCGCACGCGCGCGCCGCCCTCCAACGCCCCGGCGCGATAGATGCGCCCGTGCGCGCGGATGACGAGGCTGTTGAGGTAGTTGACCAGACGCGGGTCGCGCGACTCGGCGCGCGCAATCGCCAGATCGGAGGACGTGCGCCGGTAGATGCGTCCGAGTTCGCGCACCTCTTCGCGGTGCAGCCGCCTGAGCGACATTCGATCCAGCAGCGTCAGCAAATCTTCCAGACGTTGCCACGCGCCCTTGCGTTCGTTGATGAAACGGTTCGAGGACATAAAGAAGGAGATGTTCGATGTCGCCCGCCAGATGTTAGAATCCAACGTCGCCACCGCAGCCAACATAAGTCACATACTAACACCGGAAGGGCTTACGTTCGTCAGGCGATTGGCGTTTATACTCGAAAATATTTGCGGAATCAAAATCAGGGGATTGGGAGCTTAAAATATGCGTTGGAGAGGACGGCGTGAGAGCACGAACGTGGAGGATCGGCGGGGCGTGTCGCGCGGCGGGATGGCCGTCGGCGGCGGGCTCGGCACAATTGCCCTGATCGTGCTCGCGCTGCTGTTCGGCGCAGACCCGCGCGAGTTGCTCGATCAGAACCAGGGCAGCCCCGTGCAGGAAACCGGAAGCGCGCGACAGGTCAACCCGCAGGAAGACGAACTCAAGCGGTTCACATCGGTCGTGCTGGCCGAGACGGAAGACGTGTGGAACACGCTCTTTCAACAAGCGGGCAGGCGTTACAGCGAGCCGACGCTCTCGCTCTTCACGGGGCAGACGCGCTCGGCCTGCGGCGTGGCGGGCGCGAGCGTCGGCCCCTTCTATTGCCCGGGCGACGAGAAGATTTACATAGACCTCTCCTTCTACCGCGACATGAGAACGAAACTCGGCGCGCCCGGCGACTTCGCGCAGGCTTACGTCATTGCCCACGAAGTCGGCCATCACGTCCAACACCTGCTCGGCACGATGGAGCAGGTGGACGCGCGGCGCGGACGCCTGAGCGAGGCGGAGGCCAACCGGCTCTCCGTCATGTTGGAACTGCAAGCCGACTTTTACGCGGGCGTCTGGGCGCACTACGCCGAGCGGCGCGGCATCATCGAACCGGGCGACATCGAGGAAGCGCTCGGCGCGGCCAGCGCGGTCGGCGACGACCGCCTGCAACGCCGCGGGCAGGGCTACGTCGTCCCCGACTCGTTCACGCACGGCAGTTCCGAGCAGCGCGTCCGCTGGTTCAGGAGAGGACTTGAATCCGGCGACATGCGGCAGGGCGACACCTTCAACGCGAGAAATCTCTGACTCGCCGCCATGCAACTCGACATCCGCGAAGCGAGCCGCGACGAAGTTGAAAGCCTGCTCCCTCTGCTTCTTCTGGCAGAGCCTTCACCGAGCGCGCTCCGTTGGGGTTTGAAAAATCTGAGCGACACCGTCTATCGCATGGACGCAGGCGGGCAGTTGGTTGGGGCGGCGACGATGCGCTGGCGGCGCGACCCCTGCGAGATGCTGGAACTGGCGATCCTCCCGGCACGGCAGGGCGAGGGGCTGGGCAAGCGTTTCGTCGCGTGGCTGGTGGCCGAGGCGCGCAGGCGCGGGAAGCCGGAGATCATCGTCGGCACGAGCACGACGAGCGCGGCCAACATCATCTTCTACCAGAAGTGCGGGTTCAGAGCCGATCACGTCCGGCACGATTACTTCTGGTATTACGACGAACCCGTCTACGAGAACGGCCTCGTCGTGCGCGACATGCTCGTCTTTCGCCTCGACCTCAACGCAACGGAGCAGCAGACAGCCGCCGACACCTTTTAGGGGTTGACGTTTGGCTCGGAGGAGACACGGGTGGAACGCATCGTCGAGTGTGTGCCGAACTTCAGCGAGGGACGCAGGCCGGAAGTGATCGCGCGTCTGGTCGAGGCCGTCGAGTCGGTTGCAGACACGGCGGTGCTAGACACGCACGTCGATGCGGATCACAACCGTTCGGTGATCACGTTTGTCGGCGGGGTGGACGCCATCGTCGAGGCGGCGGTGCGCGTGGCGGCGCGCGCGGCGGAGTTGATTGATTTGAGGCATCACGCGGGCGTCCACCCGCGCGTCGGCGCGCTCGACGTGTTGCCGTTCGTGCCGGTGCGCGGCGTGACTCTGGAGGATTGCATTCATCTGGCGCACGCGGCGGGCGCACGCATCGCGCGCGAGGTGGGAGTGCCCGTCTATTTTTACGAGAGCGCGGCGCGCCGACCCGACCGCGTGAATCTGGAAGACGTGCGGCGCGGCGGCTTCGAGCAGTTGCGCGAAGAGATCGCGACCAACCCGGAGCGCGCCCCTGACGAGGGCGCGGCGCGCGTGCATGAGACGGCGGGCGCGTGCGTGGTCGGCGCGCGTTCACTCCTCGTCGCCTACAACATCAACCTGAATACGACGGACATCAAGGTTGCGCGGCGCATTGCGCGCGCCGTGCGCGGGCGCGATGGCGGCCTGCGTTTTTTGAAGGCGCTCGGCTTCGAGTTGCGCGAGCGCAACCTGACACAGGTTTCGATGAACCTCGTGCGCTTCGAGAAGACGGAGTTGCATCACGCGTTCGAGGCCGTCAGGCGCGAGGCCGAACGCTGGGGCGTGAGGGTGGCGGGCAGCGAGATCGTCGGCCT
>DASPJG010000667.1:0-8124 GCA_035628755.1 Pyrinomonadaceae bacterium | reverse complement strand
ACCATCCGGCGCGTCGAAAGTCTCATGGAAATTCATCCGACAGCCGTTGTCAGCCCGCGCGCCGAACTTGGTTCGGGCGTGCGGGTCGGGGCGTATGCGTTGATCGAAGAGGATGTGGTGATTGGCGAGGGATGCGAGGTTGGGGCGCATGCGGTGGTCAAACGATACACGACTCTGGGCGCGCGTAACCGGGTCTTCGAGCATGCGACTCTGGGGGGCGAGCCGCAGGACGTGAAGTTCAGGGGCGAGGCGAGCCGTCTGGTGATCGGAGACGATAATTTGATCCGCGAGGGCGCGACGCTGCACAGGGCGAGCGGCGAGGGCGCGGTGACGCGTGTGGGCAGCCGGAACTTTTTGATGATCGGCGTACACATCGCGCACAACTGCGAAGTGGGAGACGATAACATCTTCGCAAACGGCGTGGCGTTGGCCGGACACATCACGGTGGAGGATCATGTATTTCTGTCTTCGAACGTGGGCGCGCACCAGTTTGTGCGGATGGGACGGTTTGCGATGGTGGGGGGGAAGTCGAAGATCGTGCAGGACGTGTTGCCGTTCTTCACGACGGACGGCAATCCCGCGCGGGTGCGCGGGCTGAACACGGTCGGGCTGCGGCGCGCGGGGTTTGCGCCCGCGTCGAGGCTGGCGTTGCGGCGCGCTTATCAAGTGCTGTTTCGCACGCGCCTGCCACTGGCGGACGCGCTCGAACAGTTGGGGCAGGCGAGCGACGAGCACGTGCGGCATCTCGCCGAATTTATACGCGGTTCGCGGCGGGGCTTCTCGCGCGAGCAGAGAGAGGCGCGGCGGGGCGGGGAAGAGGCGGGCGATTTGTGAAGCCGCGCCGGGTTCTGAAGTGCGCTGCTTGATTCTTCCAAGCCCTGCCGTATAGGTCTTATGAACAATGAGAGCAAACGGATGACGGTCGCGGAGTTGGCCGCACTTGCCGGGGGGCGCGTGGTTGGGAGCGGCGATGCGCGAGTGTTGATCGAGCGTGTGGCGAGCCTTGAGGGCGCGGATAGCGGGGCGATCAGTTTCGTCGAGGAGCAGAAATTTTTAGAGGCCGCGCGAGCGAGCCGTGCGTCGTGTCTGCTCGTGCCGGAGGGCACGGGCGAGACGGCTTCGGGCGAGTTTGCGGCGACGCTCATCGAAGTGGCGCGACCGAAGTTGGCGTTCGCTTTGATCGCGGAAGTGCTGCACGCCCCGGCGCGGCGCGCGGGCGCGATTCATCCGACGGCGGTTGTGGCCGAGACAGCGCGGATCGAAGAAGATGTTTACATCGGCGCGTGTGCCCGTGTAGGCGAGCGCGTAAGGATCGGGCGGGGAACGCAGGTGCTATCGGGCGTGGTGCTCGAAGAAGGCGTCGAGGTGGGCGCGGAGTGTGTGCTGCATCCGAACGTCGTGCTGTATGCGGGCGTGCGTCTCGGCAGCCGCGTGGTGTTGCACGCGGGCGTGGTCGTCGGCGCGGACGGGTTCGGCTACGTGCGCGATGCGGCGGGGTATCACAAGTTTCCGCAGGTAGGCACGGTCTCGATTGAAGACGACGTGGAGATCGGCGCGAACTCCTGCGTTGACCGCGGCGCGCTCGGAGAGACGCGCATCGGGCGCGGGACGAAACTCGATAATCTCGTACACGTCGGGCACAATGTGGAGATCGGCGAGCGCGTCGTGATCGCGGCGCAGACGGGAATCTCGGGCAGCACGGTGATCGAATCGGACGCGGTGATCGGCGGGCAGGTCGGGATGGGCGACCACGCGCGCGTCCAGGCGGGCGCGGTCGTCGGCTCAAAGGCAGGCATCCTGCCGGGCAAGATCGTGCGCGCGGGCGCGGTCGTGTGGGGCGTGCCCGTGCGCCCGCTCGACGAGTACAAACGCCTGAACGCGCACTTTGGCCGGCTGCCGCAGATGCGCGCGGAGATTGACGAACTCAAGCGACAGGTGCGGGAACTATCGGCGCGCCTCCCGGAAAAGCCGGACGCGGAAACGCGTAAAGAGGAATAACTCCTCGCGCCTTACACGCGAGTTCGACGCAAGCGAAAATCCACCGGTAGAGAAATTAAGAACGGCGAGAGGATAGGACACGAAGCACGGTCAATCCGGGCGTTTATTTCGGGTCGCTTCGGGTCGTTTCGCGGTTAATGTCTGCGCCTTGTATTGAGAACTGCCGGGCTCATTTCTTCCACTCACCCATAACTCGCAGGATAGCTTCAGCCGCGCGCGTGGATGCGCCGCCCGCGCCGAGTCCCTGTGTGGCGGCGCGCAGGCGCGCGCGGGTCGCGGCGTTGCGGGCAGGCTCTAAGAGGTTCAATAACTCCGCGGCGAGCGTTGCGCCGTTGAAATCGTTCTGCATGAGTTCGGGCGCAAGCCGCTCGCCCGCGACGAGATTGACGAGGCCGAAGTGTTCCGTGTTGATGAGACGACCGAGCGTGTGCCAGTTGATGAAAGACTCTTTGTAGACGACGACGAGCGGCGTGGCGAGGAGCGCGGCTTCGAGCGTGGCCGTGCCGCTGGCGACGGCTGCCGCGTCCGCCGCGCCGAGGGCTTCGCGCGTTTCGTGCCGCGCGATGCGGATGCTTTTTGAGAGGTTGGCGTGGTTCGATGCGAGGGCGGCGTTGATGATCGCCTGCGCCTCTTCGGCGGAGCGGTTGGGAGCGAGCGCGACGACAAACTGCGCGTCGGGTCGAGACGCGTTAATCGTCTTCGTCGCCTCGATCATGCCGGGCAGGATGCGCAGCAGTTCCTTGTGGCGGCTGCCGGGGAGCAGCGCGACGAGGGGGTGTGTGGCGTCGAGCGCGTGGCGGCGGCAAAACTCCGCGCGGTCGTAGCGGGCGCGGACTTCGCCCGTCAGGGGGTGGCCAGTGAATTCGACATGTGTGATGCCGCGCGCCGCGTACCACTGAGGCTCGAAGGGCAGAATGGCGAGCAGCAGGTCAACGTCGCGCCGGATGTTGCGCGCGCGGTGCGCGCGCCACGCCCAGAGTTGCGGACTGATGTAATAGACGACGCGCACGCCGCGACGCCGGAAGAAGCGCGCGAGGCGCAGGTTGAAGTCAGGCCAGTCAACGAGCACCACTGCGTCGGGCGCGCGCTCGATCCCTGCGCGCTTGAGCATTTGATAGGCGCGCCAGAACTGTTTGAGCGCGCCGCCGATCTCCAAGAGGCCGGTGATCGCCAGAGCGTCCGTCTCGACGATGGATTCAACTCCGGCTGCGCGCATCTCCCTGCCCGTCGCGCCGAAGAACTCAAATCGCACGCCGGGCGCACTCTCGCGGAGAGCGCGCACGAGCGAGGCGGCGTGCGCGTCGCCCGACGCCTCGCCCGCCACGATCATCAGACGCAAATTCGCGGAAGCCTGCCCCTTCATCGCGGGCGATAATAGCAACTGCCGTGCGGCGAGCGACAGGCGCGGCGCATGGAGTGGCGGGGAGGCGTCGGCGTGGCGGGCGCGGAGCGGCGCGCGGAGTTCGTCCGGGGCGTGTTAGACGTACTCGATGCTGCCTTCCATCGCGGAGATCAGAATCTTGCCTTTGTAAATCTTGAAAGTGGTGAGGCTGGCGCTGTGACCGGCCAGCGTGCCCTGCGCCGTCGTCAACATCTCGAACGCCTCGGCCTGCGCCGTCGCGCTCTGCCCGTCGGGGGCGATGTTGATGGTCAAACTTTTGCGGAGGTAGGTGTAATCGAGCGTCAATTCGATCCCGAGTTTGAGGATTTGAATGTACTCTGCGCGGTTCGCCTGACGGGTCGGTCGGCCTCCGGCATCCAGCGTGTATTTCATGTCCGGCGCGAGATACGAGATGATGACGGCGGTGTCTTTTTTCTTCACCGATTGCTCGATGGCGGAGATGATGGCTTCGACTTTTTCTTTCGTAATTTCCGTCTGAGGCGCGGGAGCCTGCGCCTTGCTGGCGCGAGCTTTTTGCGACGTGGCGGCGGCGTTGGCGGCGGGCGCGAGTGCGAAGGTCGTTGCACACAATAATATTGCGGCGAGGGTCTGTTTGAGGTGCATGTGGAAGAATCTCCTGCTGTTTGAGATAAGGGGTCGAGTGTTCTTGAGGTGGGAGCGAAACGGGGCGGTCGCCGCGTCATTTAACGCGGCAAATTCAACATAGCACACCGAAAATATTGGTGGCAACAGGTTAGACAGGCGGGCGACCCGGGAGCGCGCAGGCGTGCCGTTTGGAGGGCCGGGTTTGCCCGCCACAACGGTTTCGGCGTCGGCGTGTGCGGGGCGCGGTTCGATATACATTTTCGCCTCACGGCTGGCAACTCAATATCCTGTCGCCCGCCCCAGCCCGCGCCGCCCGCGAGTCAACCACACGGTTTTTGCGTTCAAGACGCGGGCGGAAATGCTAACATGCAAGCGTAATCGGCAAGTGACATCGGCGCGAGAATCGGGAGAGGCGATGAAGTGTCCGCAGTGCCATCATGTTTTAAGAGACGATGCGCGGTTTTGCGACGGCTGCGGCATCTCGATGAGTTCCTTCAACACGCCGACTGAGTTCATAGACAACAGCGCGGCTGCCGACATTCTCTCTCCGCCCGACCCGCTGCTCGGGCACACGCTCGACTCAAAGTATGAACTCGTCGCGCGCCTCGGCGAAGGCGGCATGGGCGCGGTCTATCGCGCGCGGCGCGTGCACATCGGCGACGAGGTGGCCGTCAAAGTGCTGCACCAGAGTTTCGTCGCCGACGGAGATGCCGTCGAGCGTTTCCGCCGCGAGGCGCGCGCCGCCGCCATGCTCCGTCATCCGAACGTCGTCACGATTCACGATTTCGGTGAGGCGCGCGGCGAGTCCGCGCCCGCCTACATCGTCATGGAGTTGGTTGAAGGCGTATCGCTGCGCGTCCTCTTGCGCAGCGTCGGCAAACTCGCCCCGGCGCGCGCCGTCGCACTGATGCAGGACATCTGCGCCGGGGTCGGCGCGGCGCACCGGCGACAGATCGTGCATCGCGACCTCAAGCCCGATAACATCATCATCCTGCCGCCCGACGCCGAAGGCGAGCGCGAGACGGCCAAAGTGGTTGACTTCGGCATCGCCAAACTTCGAGACCACGCCGCCCTGCCCACCCTGACGCAAGCCGGTACGCTGATCGGCACGCCTTACTACATGTCTCCCGAACAGTGTCGCGGCGACGCGCTGGACGCGCGCTCGGATGTCTATAGCCTCGGCGCGGTGCTCTATGAAATGCTGGCGGGCGCGCCGCCCTTCACCGCCACCACTATCACGGGCGTGGTGACAAAGCATTTGACGGAACCGCCTCCGCCGTTTGCGCCCGGTGCGGGCGTCCCGCGCGTGCTCGAAAGCGTCTGCCTGCGCGCGCTGTCTAAAGAGGTGAACGCGCGGCAACCTGATGCGACGACGTTCGGGCGCGAACTGCAAGCGGCGTTGAACGCGCCGGGCGCGCAGGCGATAACGCCGGTAGACGCCGCCCCGCAGCCGCCGCACGCCGCGCCAGCCCAACTTCCGCACGCGCACTCGAACGCGGGGACGACGGCGCAGGCCGTCTCTGCCTCCGTCGAAGCGACGCAGCCGTCGGCCATTGCTTCCGGCACGCAGCCCGCAGCAGCAACACCTCCCGGCAACCCGTTGCATGTCGGCGCGACGGCGACAGCTTCCGCGCCGCAGGCGCAGGGCGCGCAAAAGTCGAGCCGCTGGCTGTTGTGGATCGGCGGCCTCACAGTGTTGCTCGGCGGCGGTCTCGTCCTCATCCTCGTCCTGCTAAGTTATATAGGAGGCTTCTTCAAACTACCGTCGAACGCCAACCGCCCGGTTAGCTCCAAAGTCGCATCGCGCCCCGCGAAAACTACGGAGCAGCCGCGACGGGAAAGCGCGCCGGGGTCGGAAGGGCTGAAACATGTCTTGAGAGGGCACACGAAGGATGTGAGGGTCGCCGCCTTCTCGCCCGACGGGCGAACGCTCGTGACCGGCAGCGAGGATCAGAGCCTCAAGCTGTGGGACGCGCAGACCGGGCAGTTGAAGCACACGCTGCCTGACACGGGCAGTGAAGTGACTTCGGTGGCCTTCTCTCCCGACGGGAACGTGCTGGTCGCCGCGCTGAACTATGACTCCACCCGAAATAACTATTCCGTGATCGTTTTGGACGTGCAGGCGGACAAACTGAGTGAGATCAAACAAACGCTAACGTATTCCTCTTGGCCGGTATCGTTCATCGGCTTCTCTCCCGACGGTAAAACTTTGTTCGGCGGTAGCTATCGCAAGGTCAGACTGTGGGACACGGGGACGTGGGCGTTGAGGCACGAGCATGACATCGGTGAAATCAACCCCGCGTTCGCCCTCTCCGCCGACGGCAAACTGTTGGCGTCCGGGGGCACTAACGAGAAGTCGGTCAAGGTCTGGGAGGCGGAGAGCGGAAAGCTGAAGTTTACGCTCGACGGCCACGAAAAAGGGGTGTTGTCGCTCGCCTTCTCGCCCGATGGTCAAACATTAGCCAGCGGAAGCTACGACAACACCATCCGGCTGTGGGACATGCGGAATGGAGACTTTAAGCAGGCTCTCACGGAAGACAATTTGAACGCGATATTTTCGGTGGCCTTCTCGCCCGACGGGCGAACGTTGGCAAGCGGCAGTTATCACGAGATCAAATTGTGGAATGCGGAGACCGGAACTTTGCTGCGGAAACTCGCCGCCGAGGGCATGGGAATCACGTACCGCGTCACCTTCGCGCCCGACGGCAAGACGCTCGCGGGCGCAAGCGACGGCACCGTGAAGCTATGGGACGTGAGCGGGATCAGGTGAGTTGCGCCGTGCCGTCCGGCCTATTTTCAAAAAGCGCGCACGCTCGTCGGCGTCGCAACCTCCGTTGCTAAAGTTAGCTCCTTGTCGCCTCTCGGCGGGGCATGTTAGCATCGCCGCGCTTTTGCAGCGACGAAAGCGCGCGCCTGTTGTTGCACGGAAAGTGCCGCGGGCGCGATTGGTTATTTAAGGCGGCGGAGGCTCTCGGCTCACTCTTTTGCGTTCCCTCTCTTGCATTAAAAATCCTCGGACTGGCGGGGCGCGTTTGCTCCTGGCGTGGTGCGCCTTCCTGTGTCTCGCGGGCTATGTCGCCCCGCGCGCGCGCGCGCAACAGCAGCAGTCCAACCCGGTCGAGCGCAAGGTGCTGAACCCAATCACGGACACCCCGAACGTCAACCCGCTCCAACAGGAACAACCGATCCGCCCGCGCCTGCCCGTGCGCGCGGGCAACTCGCCGGGTCAGTCAACCGAAAACCTAGACATCAACACGGACAAGCAGACCGTAACGGGGGCGGAGGGCGCGCGCGTCGTCATCAACGAGGGAAACGTCGACGCACGCATCGGCATCTTCCGCTTGCAGGCCGACAAGCTGACCGTGTACGAGGCGACGAACCGCGTCGTGGCCGAAGGCAACGTCGTCTTCGATCAGGGCGAGTTGCAGCGCATCACGGGCACGCGCGCCGAGTTCAACTACGCGACCAAACTCGGCTCCTTCGTCAACTCCACGGGCTTCACCAACCAGACCGAAGACGGCACGGTCATCTACTTCACAGCCGACAGCGTGGAGAAGGTGGCGGCCAACCGCATCGTCATCCTCAACGGCGAGATCACGGCCTGCGACGAGGAGACGCCGAAGTGGAGTTTCACGGCCAAGCGCGCCGAGATCACCTTGAACGACCGCGTGCGCGCGCGCAACCCGAAGTTCAAGGTGAAGGGCATGACGGTTGTGCCGCTGCCTTACGTTTCCGTCTCGCTCAAACGGCGCGACCGCGCCTCCGGCTTCCTGACGCCGACCTTCAGCGGTTCGGGCAACAAAGGCTTCCGCCTCTCGAACGCCTACTACCAGACGCTCGGACGCTCCGCCGACGTAACGCTCAGAAACGACATCTTCACCGAGCGCGGCATCGGCATCGGCGCGGACGTGCGCACGCGCGCCAACTCGCGCTCTTACTTCAACCTCGGTTTCTATGCCGTGCAGGATCGCCTGTTCGGCGGCGAGGAAAGCGCGGAGCGACCGGATCAGGGCGGGTCGAGTTTCTACGTGGACGGCGTGCACTACTTCCCGAACGGTTTCCTCGCCGCCGCCGACATCAACATCACTTCCAACCTCGCTTTCCGGCAGGTCTTCTCCGATAACATTCAGGAAGCCATC
>DASPJG010000666.1:0-4987 GCA_035628755.1 Pyrinomonadaceae bacterium | reverse complement strand
CGTCTGCACAACCGCGCCCATCTCCATGTCGTCCGTGATCACGAGGCCATCGTACTTGAAGGCGGTGCGCAGCATCCGCATCACGACGTTGCTGCTGATCGTCGCCGGGACTTGCGAGAAGTCTTCGAGCGACGGCAGTTCCGCTGTGCGGCGAAACCACGCCTGCAAAAATTCCGACACTTCGGGGAACGCCGCGTGGCTCACCATCACCGAATGAAGTCGCTCGCCGCGGCGGTGGAACATCAGGTCGAGGAAGGGCACGAGGTCGTGTTCCAGAATCTCCGGCCACGTATGCGTGACGACGGGGAGGCGTCGGTGCGAGTCAACCTGCGACCCGCCGAGGCCGGGAAAGTGTTTGCCGCAGCCGACGATCTTGTGCGCCTGCAAGCCGTCGAGGTATGCGCCCGCGAGCCGCGCAACTTCCTCCGGCGTCTCGCCAAACGTGCGGCCACGCAATCCGTTCTCCTCGTTGCCGCCCTTGAGATCGAGGACGGGAGCGAAGTTCATGTTGAAGCCGAGCAGCCTGAGCGCACGCGCCGAGAGTTCGCCGAACTGGCGCGCCAGTTCCGTGCGACCGGCGAGGCGCACGGCTTTAGCCGACGGCATCGGCTCGCAGACATCGCGGAAGCGATCCACGAGCCCGCCCTCCTGATCCACGCCGATGATGACGCGCCCGCCGAGCGCATCGCGTATCTGCGCGTTGAGCAGCGCGACCTGCTCCGCCGACTCCACGTTGCGCCCGAACAGGATGACTCCGCCCGGCTGTATCTCGCGCAACATCTCGCGCAGGCGTCTGTCCAAACGCGTCCCCGGCAGGCCGATGAACAAGAGTCGTCCGGCCTTGCGCCTGATCTCGTCAATTGTGGTTTGTGGTGTTGCAGTTTCGGGCATCGTTTCAGTTCAACGTTCCTCTCACTCAAGCTTAAAGGTTCGACGCGCGAACGCGCAAGGCATTCCACGCAGAACGACTCGAACGGCGCGTTGGCGGCGGGAAACAGCGCAACCGCTTTGTTATACTGGCCTCATGGTCGCAGAACTTTCATCACCGGCGTCACTTGCCGCGGGGCTGACGGAGCGCATCAGGGAGCGCGCGCTCGCGTTGGGCTTTCACAAGGTCGGCATCGTGCCCGTCGCGCCGCTGGCCGGTGAGCGCGCGCGTCTGGAAGAGTGGCTGCGGCGCGGCTACCACGCCGAGATGGCCTGGATGGCGCGCGACACCGAGCGGCGCACAGACCCGCGCCTCGTGATGCCGGACGCGCGCTCCGTCGTCGTCGTCGCGCTCAACTACTTCACGCCGCACGAGCACCCAAACGACCCCGCGACCGGCAAAATCTCCCGCTACGCATGGGGCGACGATTACCATGATGTCGTCGGCGGCAAACTCAAAGAACTTCTCGCGTGGATTAAAGAAGAATGTCCTGAGACGGAGGGCAAGGCGTGCGTTGACATTCAACCGCTGATGGATAAGGCGTGGGCTGCGCGCGCGGGCTTAGGCTGGATCGGCAAGCATACAAATCTCATCACGCGCGAATACGGCTCGTGGGTTTTCCTCGGCGAACTCCTCCTCAATCTCGAACTCGACTACGACACGCGCGCGTCGGAAGACCACTGCGGCACATGTACGCTCTGCATCGAGGCGTGCCCGACCGCTGCGATCACAGAGCCTTACGTCGTTGACTCGAACCGCTGCATCTCCTACGCCACCATCGAACTGCGCGCGCCGGATATCCCCGCCCCGGTCGCAGACAAACTCGACGGCTGGCTCTACGGCTGCGACATCTGCCAGGACGTATGCCCCTGGAACCGCTTTGAGCAGCCGACCGCGGAGACGCGCTTCGAGCCGCGCGAAGGTCAGGTTTCCGCCGACCTCGCCGGGCTGCTCGAACTCACCCCGGACGCTTACGCCGCCCGCTTTCGCCGCAGCGCCATCAAGCGCGCCAAGCTCGCCGGACTCCAACGCAACGCCCGCGCCCTCAAAAAAAATCAGGGCGATTGAGTCGTCCATCGCCGTTTTCACCCTAGCGCATCAAACTATCCGAACGCGCCCGGAGCGGCGACTTGGAACGCTTCTGTCGCCAGCGTATGATAGGGTTTTAAAACCAGCCCCGGAATCTCTCCGGGCGCGCGGACGAGCGACAGTTGAGAGCGAAAGAGAAGAAATTGACCCCTGCCGTACTCAAAGATTCATACGGGCGTGCGATCCGCGACTTGCGCGTGTCGCTCACCGACAGGTGTAACTTCCGCTGCTTCTATTGCCTTCCGCACGGCGAGCCGCCCATCGCGCCCAAAGAACAGATGCTTTCGTATGAAGAGATCGAGTACATCTCGGACATCTTCGTCAGTTTGGGGATCGAAAAAATCCGGCTCACGGGCGGCGAGCCGATGATGCGCCGCGACATCGAAACGATCATACGCAAACTCGCCGCGCTCAAACCGCGCCTGCACGATCTCGCGCTGACCACGAACGGCTACTTCCTGCCCGGTCGCGCCGACGCGCTCAAGGCAGCCGGTCTCGACCGCATCACCATCAGCCTCGACTCCTTGCGCCCCGACACGTTTCGCCGGATGACCGGCGTGGACGTGCTCGGGCGCGTGCTCGAAGGCATCGCGGCGGCGCGCGACGCCGGACTCACGCCCATCAAGATGAACGCCGTCATCGTGCGCGGGCATAACGACTCGGAGGTCGCGGACTTCGCAGCCTTCGCGCGCGAGCACGCCATCTCGATGCGCTTCATCGAGTTTATGCCTCTGGATTCCGGCCACGAGTGGTCGCGCGTGGACGTGGTTTCAGGCCGCGAAATCCGCGCCGCGATTGAGGAGCGTTTCCCGCTCGCGCCGCTGCCCGTCCGGCGCGGCGCGGAGACTTCGGCGCGCTACCGTTTCGCCGACGGCGCGCCCGGCGAGATCGGCATCATCGCGCCCGTCACCGAACCTTTCTGCGGCGCGTGCTCGCGCATCCGCCTCACCGCCGACGGCCAGATCAGGACGTGTCTCTTCTCCACCGTCGAACATTCGCTGCGCGACGTGATCCGCCGGAACGGCGTGACGCGCGCCGAGACCATCGAATACATCGAATCGGTCGTCCTGAAAAAAGAGCCGCGCCACTACATCAACGACCCGGACTTTCTCCAGCCCGCGCGCACGATGAGTTTCATCGGCGGCTAGAGTTGATGCCCGCGTGAAGGTTGTTTGATGAATGGGGCGGACTGAGTCATAATTCGCCGTCCGCTTTTTTTTGACAGTCACAGGAAAAGTTTTCGGGGGAGCTTCGCCCGTTGCGGGCGCGGCTGAGAGTCACAATGCGTGAGACCCCTAGAACCTGATGCGGTTAGTACCGCCGAAGGGAGAAACGCCGGAAGACCGCTTGCGACCCTTCATGTTTCGCAAGCGGTTTTTCTTTTCAGGCTGGAAGCAGCCGGACGGAAGGCCACATGAGTACAACCAAAGAACCAGCGGAGCGGCTTGAGGGTCGCCGGAGTGACGAGGTGCAACTGCCGAATTCCGGGCGGGTTTACGTGGAAGGCGCGCGCGCAGGGGTGCGCGTCCCTTTCCGCGAAGTCGCGCTGAACGCGACGCGCCACCCAGACGGCACGCTGGAAGAAAATCCGAGCGTGCGCGTCTACGACACGAGCGGCGCGTGGGGCGACCCCGCCCTGAAGTGCGACGAACGCGAAGGGCTTGCGCCGCTGCGTCGTGAATGGATCATCGCGCGCGGCGACGTGGAGGAATACGAGGGGCGCGAAGTTAAACCCGAAGACGACGGCTACCTGACGGCGGGCGCAGCCGAGTATGCGCAACAGAAGACGAAGGGGCGGCTCGAATATTTCCCCGGCCTGCGCCGCGCGCCGTTGCGCGCACGCCCCGGCGCACGCGTGACGCAGATGCACTACGCGCGGCGCGGCATCGTCACGCCGGAGATGGAGTTCATCGCGCTGCGCGAGAACATGGGGCGCGAGATGGCCTTGCACGCGATGCGCGAACACACGCGCGACGACCGCAGTTCTCTCTTTCATGAACACCGGGGCGACTCTCTCGGCGCGGCGATCCCCGAATTCGTCACACCCGAATTTGTGCGCGACGAAGTGGCGCGCGGGCGTGCGATCATCCCGGCCAACGTCAATCATCCCGAATCGGAGCCGATGATCATCGGGCGCAACTTCCTCGTCAAGATCAACGCCAACATCGGCAACTCGGCGGTCGCTTCTTCGATTGAAGAAGAGGTCGAGAAGATGCGCTGGTCAACAAAGTGGGGCGCGGACACGGTGATGGACTTGTCCACGGGCAAAAACATCCACGCCACGCGCGAGTGGATTCTGCGCAACTCGCCCGTGCCCATCGGGACAGTGCCGATCTATCAGGCGTTGGAGAAAGTCGGAGGCCGTGCGGAAGAGTTGACTTGGGAGATTTACCGCGACACGCTCGTCGAACAGGCCGAGCAGGGCGTTGATTACTTCACGATCCACGCGGGCGTGCGCCTGCCCTACATTCCGCTCACGGCTAAACGCACGACCGGCATCGTCTCGCGCGGCGGCTCGATCATGGCGAAGTGGTGTCTCGCGCACCACGAGGAGAGTTTTCTCTACACGCGCTTCCGCGACATCTGCGAGATCATGGCGGCCTACGACGTGTCATTCTCTCTCGGCGACGGGCTGCGCCCCGGCTCAATCGCCGACGCCAACGACGAGGCGCAGTTTGCCGAATTGGACACGCTCGGCGAACTCACGCGGATCGCTTGGGAGTACGACTGTCAGACGATGATCGAAGGGCCGGGACACGTTCCCATGCACCTCATCAAAGAGAACATGGACAGGCAGCTTGCGACTTGCGGCGAAGCTCCTTTCTACACGCTGGGGCCGCTCACGACCGACATCGCGCCCGGTTACGACCACATCACCTCAGCCATCGGTGCGGCCATGATTGGCTGGTACGGCACGGCCATGCTCTGCTACGTCACGCCGAAAGAGCACCTCGGCCTGCCCGACAAGAA
>DASPJG010000665.1:0-4775 GCA_035628755.1 Pyrinomonadaceae bacterium | reverse complement strand
GTTGCGCGTTTAAGAGTTCGCACTTGCCCGACGCGGTCGGGAATTTTCCTTCGGCGAAGGGCGCGTAAGTTTCCGGCACGTTCAGGCGCATCCAGCCGCGTTCGCGCAAGCGTTCGAGCGTGATGCCTGCGAGCGCGGGATGGTCGAGATCAATGGCCTGCCGCGCGATCTCTTCGTCGGAATCCCTGAAACATTCTTCCTCGAACCCGAGGCGCGCGGCGAGCAGGCGAAACACTTCCGTGTTCGGCTTCGCCTCGTGCAGCGGCGCGATTGCGCGTTCGTTGACGGTGAGATAGAGGTGGCCGTAAGCCTTGTGCAGATCGAAGTGCTCAAGCTGCGTGGTCGCGGGCAGGATGATGTCTGCGAAGTCGCAGGTGTCGGTCATAAACTGCTCGTGCACGACCGTGAACAGATCATCACGTCTTAGCCCTGCGAGCACCTTCGCCTGTTCGGGCGCGACCGACGCCGGGTTGGAGTTGTAGACGTAGAGAGCGCGAACGGGCGGATCATCAACTTTGGTCAGCGCGTCGCCGAGTTGCGACATGTTGAGCGTGCGCGGCGCGGGCCGGGGCAGCAGATCGGGGCGTTTGAGGGCGTCGTGGTTGACGGGAAACGTGCTGCTGGTCGAGAGCAGCGCGCCGCCCGCAGGGTCGCGCCATGCGCCGGTGACGGCGGGCAGGCACGCGACGGTGCGCACGGCCATCCCGCCGCCCGCGTGCCGCTGCATGCCGTAGTTGAGGCGGATGACGGCGGGGCGCGTCGTCGCATACTCGCGCGCGAGCCGCACGATGCGGTCGGCTGTCAGCCCGCAGATTTCCGCGACGCGCGCGGGCGCATACTCGCGCGCGCGTCGTTTCAACTCGTCCGCGCCGACAGTGTGGCGGTCGAGATAGTCCTGATCTTGCAGACCTTCCGCGAAGATGACGTGCATGAGGCCGAGCGCGAGCGCGGCGTCTGTGCCGGGAAGCGGTGCGATGTGTTCGTCGCATTGGTCGGCGGTGCGCGTGCGGCGCGGGTCAATGCTGATGACGCGCGCGCCTTTGTGCTTCGCTTCGAGGATAAACGGCCAGAGGTGGACGTTGCTCGTGATGGTGTTCGTGCCCCAGAGGATGATCAGGCGGGCATCGGCAAAGCGTTCGGGGTCTGTGCCGAGACGCGCGCCGATGGTCGCATCATACCCGGCGGAACCGGCAGAGGCGCAGATCGTGCGGTCGAGGATGGACGCGCCGAGCCGGTGGAAGAAACGCCTGTCCATTGACTCGGATTGGACGAAGCCCATCGTGCCGCAATAACTGTAGGGCAGGATCGTCTCCGCGCCTTCCGCCGACGCGGCGAGCGCGCGAAAACGCGTGGCGATCTCGTCGAGCGCATCGTCCCAACTGATGCGCTCGAAGCGTGCTTCACCGGGCGTGCCTTTCGCGCCCGTGCGCCTGAGAGGCGACTGGATGCGGTCGGGGCTGTGCGTGCGCTGTTCGTAGTTGGCGACTTTGGTGCAGAGCGTGCCGCGCGTGAAGGGATGCGCGGGATCGCCCGCGACGCGCACGGCGCGACCCTGTTCGACCGTGACCAGCATCGCGCACGTGTCGGGGCAATCGTGCGGGCAGGCCGCACGGACTATTATGCGTTCAGGTTCGTTAATCATGCCGCTCAATTGTAAGTATCCGCCGAATACCTCTATAATTCACCCGATGGCAATTATGGCACAAATTTCAGAACAGAGCGTGCTGGACGCGCTACGCAACATTGTTGACCCCGATCTGCACAAGGACATCGTGACGCTCGGCTTCATCAAGGATTTACGCATTGACGGCGGCGAGGTTTCATTCCGCATCGTGCTGACGACCCCGGCCTGTCCGGTGAAGGAAGAGATGCAGACGGCAGCCGAGCGTTACGTCGGCGCACTCGCGGGAGTGACAAACGTCCGTGTGACGATGGATGCGGAAGTGCCGAAAGGCCGGGGCTTGGGCGAAAAGGTGACCGTGCCGGGCGTGCGCAACATCATCGCGGTCTCTTCGGGCAAGGGCGGCGTCGGCAAGTCAACCGTGGCCGTCAACGTCGCGGTCGCGCTCGCACGCGACGGCGCGCGCGTCGGCCTGATGGACGCGGACGTGTACGGGCCGAACGCGCCCCTGATGCTCGGCGTCGGCGACGCGAAGCCGGAGGTGGCGGGCAACAAACTCGTGCCGGTCAAAGCGCACGGCCTCTCGATGATGTCCATGGCGATCTTGAAGCCGGGCGACGAGCCGATGATCTTTCGCGGCCCTATTTTGCACGGCCTCGTGCGGCAGTTTTTGCAAGACGTGCTCTGGGGCGAACTCGACTATCTGATAGTTGACATGCCGCCGGGCACGGGCGACGTGCAACTCTCGCTCGCACAACTCGTCCCCGTGCAGGGGGCAGTGCTTGTGACGACGCCGCAGGAGGTGTCCGTGGCCGACGTGCGGCGCGCGTTGAGGATGTTTGAGACGGTGGCCGTGCCGGTGCTCGGCATCGTGGAAAACATGAGCTACTTCGTCGCGCCCGACACCGGCACTCGCTACAATATTTTCGGCGAGGGCGGCGGCATGAAATTGGCCGAAGCCTACGGCGTGCCGTTCCTCGGCGCAGTACCGATGGGGCTGGACGTGCGCGAGGGCGGCGATGCGGGCGTGCCCATCGTCTTGAGCCACCCGGATTCGCCACAGGCCGAAGCGTTCCGGCGCGTGGCGGAAGAAGTAGCGCGGCAAGTCTCGATTGAGGCGATGAAGCCCGAACTCAAAGTGGTGGTGACGCAGGCGCAATAAATACGCCGTCCGCCAGTTGCCCGCCGTCAGTTGCCGCCAGTCGTTGTTCGTTGCTTGTGGCGGATGGGCAAGGAGGTTAATATTGGGGACGTGGTTGCGCTCCACAGCCGACAACGGGCAACTGACGAAGGACATCTAACTGACGGTTAATAACCGCATACTGAATTAACGGGTCATAATTTAAGGAGAGATAAAAATGGCAACAGCAACAATGCCGACCGTGACGCTCAACGTGACGGAGAACGCGGCGACCGAGATCAAGAAGTTTATGTCGAGTGAAGAGGGCTTGCCGGAGACGGCGGGGTTGCGCGTGCGCGTCGTTCCGGGCGGCTGCTCCGGTTTTCAGTACAGCCTGAACATCGAAGAGGAATCGAAGCCGGGCGACCACATTCAGGACGCACACGGCGTGCGCCTCTTCGTGGACATGTTCAGCATGCAGTATTTGAACGGCGTCGAGATCGATTACGTCAACGGCGTGATGGGTTCGGGCTTCACGTTCAAGAACCCGAACGCGACCGGCGGCTGCGGCTGCGGTTCTTCGTTCACCGCCTAATCCGCGAAGTTCGAGCCTGCTCGACGATTTTAAAACGCGGTGCGTGAAAGCGTGTGCGCGCCTGCTTGCCTTCTCAAACGGGGGCGGGCAGGCGCGTTCGCATGTTCGCGTACCGCGCTTTTCCGTTTTAGTGTAAACTCTCGCCGCCCGAAGCAATCACCCAAAATTTCATCTAGGAGTTGAGAAAATGCCCGTAATTCAGGCCGAAACCGCGACCGGCACCCAAGAGATTGACGCGGCAGCGGGACGCAAACTCGTCCTCGCCATCGAAGACGCCGGAATTGACATCCTGCACCGCTGCGGGGGCAACGCCAAATGCACCACCTGCCGCGTCGAAGTGCTGGCGGGCGACCCCGGCGAAATCGGCGAAGCGGAGCGCGCGCGCCTCGCCATGGAAACCGGACTTGCCGAAAACGTCCGCCTCTCCTGTCAGGTGCGCGTTCAAGACGACCTCAAAGTGCGCGTCCTGCGCCAGGCCAGCGTCGATAACCTCGCGCCGGGCAGCAGGCCGAGCGAAGACTAGCGGATGGAGGCTGGCGGTCACAGGTCGGTGAAGGAACTTCGTCTTGACTTAAGCTCTGACCTCCGGCCTCTAAAATCCATTGCGGCACGCAACGCTTGGTGCTAATCTCTCGCGCGTAACACCCGGAAGCCACACCACAATCAGAAAGAAAATTTCGGAGGTCATATGCTGATCGAGTCGTCCGCTCATCTCCCCTTCGGTTTTGCGATGCTGCAAGAGATTTTCCACGGCCCGACCGGGGAGTCGTTAGTCCGCGTCCTGCTGCGCTGGAGCCACTTCGTCGCCGGTATCACCTGGATCGGGCTGCTCTACTTTTTCAACCTCGTCAACGTTCCTTTCCAGAAGGGACTCGATGCCGACACGAAGAAGAAGGTAAATCCAGACCTGCTCACGCGCGCCCTCTGGTACTTCCGCTGGGGCGCGCTCGCCACCGTCCTCGTCGGCCTGATGTACTACGCGATGTACATTCTCAAGGGCGACGTGGTGAACGCCAATGCTAACGGCGCGAGCGCGAACACATGGCTCATTCTCATCGTCTGGCTGGTTATCGCCGTCGTCGCCTTCGCCATCGAGTTCATGATCATCACGCGCGTGCCCGCGTTGACGAAGGATGGAAAGGTGCTTGCGGTCGTCATCGCCATCCTCGTGATCATCATGGGGATCATCATCGTCTACTGGCTGAACTCATCACTGACCGCGCCGGGCGGCGACAGCTACGCCAGCAACAAGACGCACTCCATCGGCATCGGCGGCGCGCTCGGCATCATCATGCTCCTCAACGTCTGGGGCATCATCTGGCCTTCGCAGAAACGCATTATCGCCGCCACCGCCGGGACGGGGCCTGCCGCGCCGCCCGAACTCGCGCGCCGCGCCTTCCTCGCCTCGCGCGCCAACGCGTGGCTCTCGCTCCCCATGC
>DASPJG010000664.1:0-8401 GCA_035628755.1 Pyrinomonadaceae bacterium | reverse complement strand
CGCGGCGAGTGCGATTTATTTCAACGGGACAAGCGGATGACTGAGAGCAAGCAGGAAGGGCGGCGCGGCGGCGCGTCGGGCAGGCTGGCGGGGATCATCTTCGCTGTGGGCGGCCTGCTGCTCTTTGCCTACTACGTGTGGAAGGCCGGGCCGCAGGGCATCTGGCAGAACATCACGCAACTGGGCGCGGGCTTTATTGTCGTGCTGCTCATCTCGGGGGTGCGCCCGTTCGTGCGCGCCGTCGCGTGGACGCGCTGCTTCGACGGCGGCACGCGGCTGCGTGTGCGCGACGCGCTCAAGGCTTATCTCGCGGGCGACGCGCTCGGCAGCCTGACGCCGCTCGGCATAGTGGTGAGCGAACCGGCGAAGGCGGCCTTCGTGCGCGACCGCGTGCCCATCGTGGCGAGCATCTCCGCGCTCGCCGTCGAAAACCTCTTTTACATGCTCTCCGTCGCCCTCTTCATCTTCGCGGGCACGGTGGCATTGCTCCTGAGCTTTCCACTCAACTCCAAACTGCGGTTCGCCAGCTACGCGACGCTCGTCGTCGTCGCCGTCGTCATTTCGACCGGCTATCTGGTGGTGCGCCGCCAGTGGCGGTTTTTGAGCGGCGCGCTCGAAGCCTTGCAGAGGCGGGGCGTGGCGCGCGGGTTCGTCGCGACGCGGGGCGAGCGCGTGCGCGCCGTCGAAGCGCGCATCTACGGTTTTTACGAAAACAATCGTGCGCGCTTTATCCCCATCCTCGCGCTCGAAGGCTGCTTCCACCTCGCGGGCGTGGCCGAAGTTTACGCCACGCTCTACTTCATCCTCGACCAGCCGCCCGCCTTCACCGAACTCGCCCTCGCCGCCTTCGTCCTTGAATCCGTCAACCGCGTCATCAACGTGATCTTCAAGTTCGTGCCGATGCGCGTCGGGATAGACGAAGCTGGCACGGGGCTGTTCACCAAAGTCTTAAAATTCGGCACGACCGTCGGCGTCACGCTGGCCATCATTCGCAAGGCGCGCGTCATCTTCTGGACAGCCGTCGGCGTCTCCGTGCTGGTGCGGCGCGGGCTGTCCGTGCGGAGCATGGCGCGCGAGGCGCGTGAGGCCGCCGCCATCGCCGCCGCGCAGGCGGGGCAACAGCCCGCGGCGGCAACAACAACGGCGACGGGCGACGGGCGAGGCGACGGCGGCAGCAGTAGCAGCGGCAACGGCAACGACGGTGTGGTCAACAAAGAAGAACTCATCGTGCCCCGTTGAAGAGTTTCGCGGGCGGAGTTTTACTTGAAACAATCTCTCGAATTAACTCCCGAAGAGAGAGCGGGCGCGCGACCCGTTTCGCCCGCCACGGCGACGCCTGAGGCGCGCGGCGAACGCGCGTGGAAGCCAAGTCGCGGCGTCGCGCTCACGCTCGTCCTGCTCGCGCTTCTGGGCTTCGGCCTGCGCGCGCACGACATCGCGCGCGCCGGTTTCGCCGAAGACGAGATCAACAAGCTCGAAGCCGCGCGCGCCTATGAGCGCGGCGACATCACGCCCAACGCCGAACACCCGATGCTGATGAAGACGCTCATCTTCGTCTCGCTCAAGGCGTCGCAGGGCTGGAACGCGGGGGCGGGCGCGGCGCGGCAGATCAGCGAAGAGGCGGCTGTGCGTCTGCCCAACGTCGTCTTCGGCGCGCTCACGGTCGTCCCGCTCTACCTGCTCACCGCCGCCTTCTTCGGCAAGCGCACCGGACTCGTCAGCGCGCTGCTCTGGGCCTTCGGCCTCAACGCGATCACCTACAACCGCGTCGCCAAAGAAGACACGCTGCTCGTCTTCTTCATGCTCTTCGCCTTCTACTTCTACCTGCGCGCCAAGCAGACGAGCGGGCATGCGCCGCGCGCCAAGCGAAAGTTTTATCTCGCATCCGCCGTCTCGTTCGGGCTGATGTTCGCGTCGAAATACTTCCCGCACTACTTCGGCCTGAACATGCTCTATCATCATCTCGTCGCGCAACGCGAACGCGAGGAAGGCGAGCCGCGTGGCCGCACGCCCGCCATCTTTTACCCGCTCGTTCTCATCACGTTTCTCATCGCCAACCCCGCCGTGCTGCTGCCGCAGACGTGGCGTTACCTGACCGCCTATTCGACCGAGGGACTCTTGACGCACCACGGCTACCTGATGGGCGAGACGCTCTACCAGAACCAGATGTCGAGCACGCCCTTCGGCACGCCCTTCTATTTCTACCTGCTGTTTCTCGCCATCAAGACGCCGCTCCCGCTGCTCATCGCATTCGTCGCCGGACTCTTCGTCTGCATTCGCCGTTGGCGTCAGCCGGGCGCGGCGTTTCTCCTGTTGATGTTCGTTCTCTGGATCGTGCCTTATTCGCTCGCGGGCGCGAAGTGGCTGCGCTACGCACACTCGCTCCTGCCACTCGTCTACATGCTCGCGGCGGTCGGCATCATGTGGGTGCTCCGCCTCGGCGCGTCGAAAATTGAGCGCGGCGGACGGTTTGCGCCGCTGCGGATCGTGCGCGCCCTCGTCTTCATCTTCTTCGTGGTGCTGCCCGTGTGGCTCGCCTATGAGGCCGCGCCGCACTACGCGACTTACACGAACGCGCTCGGCGCGGGGCGCGCGGGCTACTACTTCCCGCACGACGAGTTTTACGACGACGGGCTGCGCGAGGCGATCAAGTACATCGCCGAACGCGCGCCCGAACGCGCCGCCATCATCCATGAGACGCCCGGCGTCGCGCGCTACTACCTGCAAAAGTTCAACCGCCCAGACCTCGACTCGCGCGTGCTCTCCGCCACCGGCTTCCAACTAGACGACGCGCCGCGCCCCGCCTACGTCATCCTCCAACGTGGCCGCACCTATTTCGAGAACCGCGAGAAGATGAGCGAAGCGCGCGCGCGCGGGCGGAAAATTTACGAGGGATTCGTCGGCGGCCTGAGCGCGGTCGAAGTGTACGAGTTAAAGTGAGTTTCGATTTCCCCTTTGCGCCGCCGCGGCTTTGCGGGAAAATCCATCTCACGCCGGAGACGCGAAGGCGCGAAGGAAAGAAAGCACGGGTCAATGAGAAAACTTTTAGCCGCGAAGAAGTTGCTGCTGCCGGGCATCGCGTTCTGGCTCGCATTGCTTGGCGCGTTCAGTTTCGCACCCGCACAGTCCGAGAAGGCGGCAGAGCGTGCGTGGATCACTGTTCTGTCAACCACGGACTTACACGGCAACCTCCTGCCCGTAGACTACTACACGAACAAGCCGGACGCGCGCGGGCTGGCGAAACTGGCGACGCTCATCCGGCAGGCGCGCAGGGAAAACCCTGCGGGGACGCTCCTGCTCGATTCGGGCGACACGATTCAGGGCACGCCGCTCGAATATTTTCACAACAAGAAGAACAACGCGCCGCTCGACCCGATGATGCTCGCCATGAACGCGCTCAAATTCGACGCGCTCGCCGTCGGCAATCACGAGTACAACTTCGGGCTTGGCGTGCTTGAGAAGGCGCGGCGCGAGGCGAGTTTCCCGTGGCTCTCGGCCAACACTTACCGGCAGGGAACGAACGAAACTTACTACCAACCTTACGTCGTCAGGGAATTGAACGGCGTGCGCGTCGGCCTGCTCGGGCTGACGACGCCGGGCGTGCCCTTCTGGGAGAACCGGGAGAATTTCGCCGGGCTTGAGTTTCGCGAACCCGTCGCGGAGGCGCGCAAATGGGTCGGCGTGCTGCGCGAGCGGGAGCGTGTTGACCTGATCGTCGTTGCCATGCACATGGGACTCGAAGAGGACTTGCGGACGGGCGAAGCCAGCCCCGGACAGGTGACGAACGAGAACGTGGCGGCGCGGCTCGCGCGCGAAGTGGCGGGCATCGATCTCATCCTGATGGGGCACACGCACCGCGAAGTGCCCGCTTTGACGATCAATAACGTCCTGCTCACGCAGGCGAATTTCTGGGGACGGCATCTGGCGCGCGCCGACCTGTATCTGGAACGCGGCAAGGGCGGGCGTTGGCGTGTCGCGGCGAAGTCCGCGCGCACCATCGCGGTCGGCGAGCAGACGGAGACGGACGCCGAAGTCGCACGGCTCGTCGAGCCTTACGACCGGGAGACGCAATCATGGCTTGCGCGCGTGATCGGCGAATCGGCTGCCGAGTTGACCGCCGCCGAGGCGCGCTTTCGCGACACGGCCATCCTCGATCTGATCCAGCGCGTGCAGTTGGAGGTTGGCAATGCGGACGTTTCGATGGTGGCGAGTTTCAACCCGCAGGCGCGCTTGCCGCGCGGCGCGGTGACGGTGCGCGACATCGCGGGGCTGTACATTTACGAGAACACGCTCGTCGTCCTCGAAGTGACGGGGCAGCAGTTGAAAGACGCGCTCGAACACTCTGCGAAGTATTTCCGGGCTTACGAGCCGGGACGCGCGCCCGCCGAACTCGTGGACGAAAAAATCCCGGCCTACAATTTCGACATCGCCGAGGGCGTCTCTTACGACCTCGATCTGACGCAGCCGCACGGCGCACGCGTGCGTAACCTGCGCTTTCGCGGGCAGCCGCTCGACCCGGGGCAGAAACTCAAACTCGCGACGAACAATTACCGCGTCAACGGCGGCGGCGGCTACACGATGTTCAGGGGCGCGCCCGAAGTTTATCGTTCGAGCACGGAGATACGCGAACTGATCATTGACTGGGTGGAACGAAACAAACGCATCCCGGCAGAGCCGACGAACAACTGGCGTCTGTTGACCAACTGAGAGACGCGGCAGGCGCATCTCACGGAGCGTGCGCGCGCATCCCACGAACCATGAAAATTTTCATCGCAGCAGCCCTCGTCGCTTTGAGCCTCGCGCTCGCGTTCGGCATGTCCCGAACCCCTGCGAAGAGAGCGGGCGGAAATCCGATGCCGACCGAAGCCCACGCCAACGCGGAGACGAAGCGGGGTGAGACCCCGGCGGCTACCGTAACGCCGTCGCCGCGAGCCGCGTCGCAGCAACCACTCAAACTCCCGCTCGTCAATCCGAAGATCGTCGTCTCGAAAAGTAAGCGTCAACTGTTGCTCTACGCGGGCGGTGATGTTGTGCGGGCGTACAGGATCGCGCTCGGGGCAAACCCGGTTGACGATAAAGTCCGGCAGGGCGACCGCGCGACGCCGGAAGGCGATTTCTACATCTGCGTCAAAAACGCGCGCAGCAATTTCTACCTCTCGCTCGGCCTCAGCTACCCGAACATCGAAGACGCCGAGCGCGGGCTGCACGACAAACTCATCACACGCGCCGAGCGCGAGCGGATCGTGCGCGCGATCCGCAGCAAGCGGCGACCGCCGTGGGACACTGCGCTCGGCGGCGAGATTTTCATCCACGGCGGCGGGACTGACGGCGACTGGACGTGGGGCTGCGTCGCGCTCTCGAACGCCGACATCAAGGAACTCTTCGACGCCCTGCCGTTGGGAACGCCCGTCCGCATCGAACCCTAGCCGGGTCGCGTTCGGGCTGAAGGTCGGGTTGTCAGATTAGGTCGCGTTTGGTGGCAGTGCGTGCGCCCGCACTGTCAATGCGCGGCGAAACACTTTCCAGATCGAATAAGTTATTCGCCGGTTTGCGTCGGCGTCGCGTTCGCTTCGTCCTGATGAAAGGTCGAGCGTTCTTTCCAACGCCCGTACACGTAGAGCGAGAGGCCGAGCCAGAGGCCGCCGAGGAAGTACGCGCCGATGGTGTCGCTCGGCCAGTGCGCGCCGAGGTAGACGCGCGAGAGGCCGACGAGGGCGATCATGAGAGAGGTGAGCGTGAGCGCGAGACGGCGCGCGAACGTGCGTTTCGGCAGCAGCACGTAGGCGACGAAGAAGAGGAAGCCGAAATAGCAGACGTAGAAGGTGACGTGTCCCGAAGGGAAGCTTTTCCCTTCGTGCAGGCGGAAGACGTTCACGTCGGGCGCGGCGGGGCGCGGGCGCGCGATGAGCATTTTGATGGTGCGGTTGAGAATGCCGCTGCCCGCCGTGCTCAAGATCAGCGCGTAGGCTTCGCTGCGGCGGCGCGCGAAGAGGAAGCCGAGCGCGGTCGCGACGGCAATGGCGTAGGGGCGTGCGCCGTAGCCGACGTAGGAGACGAAGTACATCAGCGCGTCGAGCGCGGGCGAGCGCAGGCTTTGAATCCGGTGCGCGATGGCTCTGTCCCAGGCGAAGTAGGCGTTGGCGTGCGCGTAGTAGGCGAGGACGGCGAAGGCGAGCAGCACGATGCTGTAACGCACCTGCGCGCGCCACAGACGCCATGTGGCGACGCGGCGCAACAGTCGCTTACGCCTGCTCTGCGCGTGCAATTGCTCGCTTCGGGGTTCTTCCATATTTCCCTGTTACGGTCGGGGGCTGCGGTCGTCCGGCGACGATGTCTCCGCGTGTTTTATAGTACCCTTTAGGCCGCGCGGCAAACGAACCCGGCAGCAATCGCCGGGCGGCTGGCAAGCATCTAATTTTCACACGGCGCACGCTTAAGCGAAAGGACATTTGCTTTGCTCAGAGTTGAATACAAGGAGGGTCTGTACCTGCCCGATCTCGATCTGTGGCTCGACGCCGACGGGCCGCGCGAGCATTGCGTCATCTCGCACGCGCACTCGGATCACATCGCGGAGCATCATTCGATTGTGGCGACGCCGGAGACGGCGCGCATTTTTCAGCATCGCCGGGGCGAAGCGCGAGTGACGACGCAGGTTTACGGCGAGCGGCGCGACTACGGGCGTTATGCGCTGACCTTTTACCCGGCGGGACACTGCCTCGGCTCGGCGCAGATTCTCGTCGAGGCGGACGGCGAGCGGCTCGTCTACACGGGCGACATCAAGTTGCGCCCGAACGTCGCCGCCGAGTCGGCGGTCATCGTGCCGTGCGACACGCTCGTCATGGAGTCAACTTTCGGCGATCCGCATTACCGCTTCCCGCCCGACGTGGCGACCTTTGAACGCCTCTATGCCGGAGTCGAACGCGCCCTGTCGGACGACCGCGTGCCGGTCGTGCTGGCTTACGCGCTGGGCAAGAGCCAGGAAGCTCTGGAACTGCTCCTGCGTCGCGGCTATCGCGTGACGCTGCACGGCTCGGTGTGGAACGTGGCGGAGATTTACCGCGAGTGCGGCGTGGAGTTTTCGGGGCGTTATGAAAAGTACGACCGCGAGCACTTGAAGGGGCGTGTGCTGATCGCGCCGCCGGGCTGTCGCAAGCAGCCGATGCTCCTGAACATCGAACGCCGCTACCTGATCATGCTCACGGGCTGGGCGTTGAACAAAAGCGCGCCCTACATGTACAGGGGCGTCGACCTCATCCTGCCGCTCTCCGACCACGCCGACTACGACGATCTCGTGCGCCTCGCCCGCGAGACGGGAGCCGCGCGCATCATCACGATGCACGGCGAGCCGAAGTTTGCCGCCTCCCTGCGCGAACTCGGCCTCAACGCCGAACACCTCGCGCACCATCCCGGTGCGCCCGCCAAGACGAAGAAACGCGCCCCGAAAAAAGCCGCCACCGCCGTCAACCCTTCACTGTTCGATTAAAGGAATCTTTTGTTTGCCCCGCGCGCAGGGTTAAGCGCGCTCTCGCTCGTCAGGCCGCGCCCGCACGCTCTCACTGCTTGGCGGACATCGCCTTAACGTCCAAGCCGCACTCGTCGCAGATGCGCGTGATGGCGCGTTCGAGGTTCGGGTCAATCTCCGTGAGCATCTGGAGCACGCGCGCCGGAAGACGCATGGTGACGACCATGAATTGCTCGTCCGTGGCCGGAGTCGAGAGGGCGCGCTCGAATGCCTTGATCAACGCGTCGTGGTCGGGCGGCTTCGAGAGGTAATCCTGCACGCCGAGGCGGTTGCACACGTCGCGCGATTCGGCGAGCGTCTCGCCCGTGACGACCACCACGGGCACGCTCGACGACAGGTTGCGAATCTCTTCCAGCACCTTCGTGCCGTGCATTTCCGGCAGCGTCATGTCGAGCAGCACGGCGTCCGCGCCATTGGCCTCGAACTCCGCCACGCCCTCCTCGCCCGTGTAGGCGTTCGTCACTTCGTAGCCCGCGCCTTCGAGCGCAGTTTCATACAATTCCGCGAGGTCTTCTTGATCTTCTATGACGAGAATGCGATGCTTGCCCACGACGAACTTCCCCCTTAATTTATGAGAGCAACCGTTGCGGCGTTTGGCGCTGTTGACCGCGGGTTGCTCACCGTTTTTTTAGTCGAGCGGCCAGTATAGCAGAAGCCCTTATGACTCTCTCCATCGCTACGGTTCTGATCCTGCTCCTCGTCGCGCTCGTGCTCTTCGGCACGGAGCGCATCCCGATTGACGTGGTGACGATTCTGGTCGTCATCGGCCTCGTCTTAACGCGCGTGCTGAGCCCGGCGGAAGCCTTCGCCGGTTTCGGCAACGACATCATCATCACCATCTCCGGTCTTTTCATCCTGACGGGCGGGCTGGTTAAGACG
>DASPJG010000663.1:0-3471 GCA_035628755.1 Pyrinomonadaceae bacterium | reverse complement strand
TCGGCGTTCGCATCATCACGCCCTCGACGACCGCCTGGCCGCCGACGATCAAATCTTTTTCGTTTGCGCTCACGTCAGTTTCGCTCTCCGGTGGATTAACAGCGGGTTGATACAACGACGCCGACGCATCAGGTTCGGAGGTCGCTTGCGGCATCCACCACTTGCGGGACGCGCGGGGACGACCGCCGCGCTTGAGAGCGTCGGCGTCAGGTTTTGGGTCGCTAAGACTGGCCGGGTGTGGTGGTGTGCGTCATCAACGCTGGTATTGCGCCGCCCGCGTGTGAAATCGCGCCAGCGGCTTTCGCGCGCGTGTTACTGTCCGCTCGCGGCGGTCTCGGTCTTTTTGCCGTAGCGTTTGTTGAAGCGGTCGACGCGTCCGGCGGTGTCCACGAGTTTCTGTTTGCCCGTGAAGAACGGGTGGCACGCGGAGCAGATTTCCACGTGCAGGTCGTCCTTGCGGGTCGAACGCGTGGTGAAATTCTCGCCGCAGGCGCACACGACTTTGATTTCGTTGTATTTGGGATGAATTCCGTCTTTCATGTTTTCCTTCCTCACGACAGGTGCGAATTTGGGTCACCTGTCAATCCGACATGATACGTTTTCGTGATTCTTATCGTCAAGTTAGATGGGGATTTATGGCGCGCGGTGGCCTCGCCCGCCCGCGCCGACAAGTTTATTGACAACGCCTTAAAGCGCGTGTTAAAAATCCTTCTCGTCACCGCCTTTTTTGCTTCTTTGTCAGAGATACAAGTCGAAAGTTTGGGGCAGCAATTCAAACGACGCGCGAGCCTGTGCGTCTTAGCTGCCGGAGTCTAACTTCTTACGCCGATGAACGACGAACCTGACAACACTTCATCCCCGGACTCTGCCGACAGCGCGACGGAACAACCCGCCGCGCCCCCAGCCGACGAGACAGCCGAAGAGAAGCGCGCGCGCATGATGGCCGAAATTAAGGCCAAAGCCGCCGCCAAAATGGCCGCGAAGGGCGGCGCAACCCCTCAGACCAAGACCCCAACCGCCAAGTCCGAAACCGACGCCGCGCCCCCAGCCGACGAAACTTCGCCGAGTCCCGGCAAAGAGATTTCGCAGGCCGGGCACTTGCCCGCGCCGCCGCACTCAGATGCGCCGCCTTCACCCGAAAGTCAGGCTGCCCCGCAGGCGAAAGCCCCTTCCGGCCAATCGCGCGACACGTTGATGGGAGCGTCGTCCGGCGAGGCCGGGTCGCCCGCAACTGCCGCCGCCAGCGACGCGCCCGCCGACGAGACGCCCGAACAGAAACGCGCACGCATCATGGCCGAGGCCAAAGCGAAGGCCGCCGCTAAGATGGCCGCCGCGAAGGGCGGTGCGACCGCCCCCGGCGAGACGCTGGGCGCGACAACGAAGCCCGCGGCAGCAACCCCGCCCGTCGCCACGTCGGATGAAGAAAAGGCGGCACGCATCGCGGAGGCGCGTGCTAAAGCCGCCGCGTTCAAAAGCGGGACAGGCGGCGCGGCGGACGCGGCGGCAACCACGCCCAAGCCGCCTCCGGCTGCGGGCGCGCCGAAAGCTCCCGTCAAGAAAAAGGAAGAAGGGGCGAAGCAGACCGACGCGTCGAATCATCCGCTCGTCCGACGCTTGCGCGAAACTTTGGACGGCGCGGTCGTCGAGGCGTCGGAATTTCTCGGCCAGTTGTCCGTGCGCGTTGCGCCTGCGCGCATCGTCGAAGTTTGCGAGTTTCTGAAACGCGATGCCGAATCGCCGTTCGACTACCTCTCCGACCTCACCTGCGTCCACTTTCCTGAGAACGCGGACGCGCCTTTCGAGGTCGTCTACAATCTCTATTCCATCAGCGCGAACGTGCGCGTGCGTCTGAAGGCGCAGACGACGGACGCGGCGGGCATCGAGAGCGTGACGGGCGTGTGGCCTGCCGCGAACTGGATGGAGAGGGAAGTCTACGATCTCTTCGGCGTGCGCTTTCTCAACCACCCGGACTTGCGCCGCATACTCTTGCCGCCCGATTGGGAAGGCCACCCGCTGCGCAAGGACTACCCGCTCGAACCCGTGGAGAACAACTGGACGGTCAAGCACCTGCCGGAGTTCTCGGACGTGCAGCGCGAGCAACTCGAACAACGCCGCGCCTACGGCCTCGAAGCCCTGTCCACGCCGAACGAACGGCGCGTCCGCGAAATCTTCCGCGCGGGCAAAGAAGTGATGCCTTTGGATCGTAAATAGTGAGCCGTAAATCGTAAATAGATAAAGCAGCCCGGATTCAGTTTTCATCTATTCACGCTTCACGCTTCACGCTTCACCAGCTTATGCACCAAGTAGAAGTCGCAACCACACAGGAGACCCTGCTGGACAGCCCGGAGATGGTGCTGAACATGGGGCCGCAACACCCTTCGACGCACGGTGTGTTGCGCGTGATCCTGAAACTCGACGGCGAGACGGTCATTGATCTCGACTGTGACATCGGCTATCTCCATCGCGGCATGGAGAAGATCGCCGAAAATCGTCTCTACCCGATGATCGCGCCCTACTGGGACAGGCTCGATTACATCGCCGCAGTTTCCAACGGTTTGCTCTGGGTGGAGACCGTCGAGCAGATGATGGGGCTTGAAGTGCCGCCGCGCGCCCACTACATTCGCACGATCCTGACGGAACTCAACCGCATCTCCTCTCACCTGCTCTGGCTCGCCACGCACGGCCTCGACATCGGTTCGTTCACCGTCCTCTTGTGGGCTTTGCGCGAGCGCGAAGAGATTCTGAAAATTTTCGAGCGGCAGTTCGGCGCGCGTCTCACCTGTCACGCGTGGCGCATCGGCGGGATGCCGAACGACACCTACGACGGCTTCACGGAAGACGTGACGCAGTTCGTCAACAACTTCCCGCACCGTCTGGCGGAGTATGAGACGCTGTTGTCTGAGAATCGCATCTGGCTTGGCCGGACGGTCGGCATCGGCGTCATCTCGGCGGAGGACGCAATTGCCATCGGCCTCTCCGGCCCGGCGTTGCGCGGTTCGGGCGTCGCGTGGGACATCCGCAAGTCGCGCCCTTACGCAGCCTACGCCGACATGGAATTTGAAGTGCCCGTCGGCGAAAACGGCGACACGTATGATCGCTACTTAGTCCGTCTCGAAGAGATGCGGCAATCGCGTCGCATCGTGCAGCAAGCTCTGGCGAAGATGCCGGACGGCCCCGTCAACGCCAAAATCCCGAAGGTCATCAAGCCGCCGGCCGGCGACTACTACCACTCGATCGAGAGCCCGAAGGGCGAGATCGGCTGTTACCTCGTCTCCGACGGCACGAGCCGCCCGCACCGCGTCCGCGTGCGGCCCCCGTGCCTCATCAACCTCCAGGCGCTGCGGCAGATGTGCGTCGGCCACCTCGTCGCCGACGTCGTCGCCATCATCGGCACGCTCGACATCGTGCTCGGGGAAATAGATCGATGAAGTAGACAGTGGACAGTAGTCAGTAGGCCCCGCCCTACTGACG
>DASPJG010000662.1:0-4239 GCA_035628755.1 Pyrinomonadaceae bacterium | reverse complement strand
CGCCGGGCGCAGGTTGGTCAGGGGTTGACCCGTCGCGGCATCTTTAACCGAGAACGTGACAAACGCCTCTTTGCCTTCCATCAGCCCTTCGGTTTTGGCGATTGGCTCGACCTTGAATTCGACGTTGATGCCCTCGCGCATGATCTTCTGCGGCGCGTTGGAGGCGGGAGGCACGGCGTCGGCAATCGCACTCACGGGCGTGGGGCGCGGCGACGGCGGAGGCGGCGGCATCCCCGACCGCTGCGGTTGCGCCGAGGAGGCGGCTGCCGAGGCGGCGAGCAGGATGCACGTCAGCAGGATCGTTTTGCCGGTGTGAGTTGTGTTCTTCATAGATGCCCTGTTTGTCGCTGGCGATCTGCTTCGCTTCTTCGGCGGCGGCCAGCGGGAAAATTGAGTCTGGTTTGCGTCGCCGTTCAGCGCGTGATGGCCTTCAGGTCTCGCATGGTGGAGCAGAAGGAGCGCACGGCGACCGTGCCGTCGTTGGCGTAGTCGAGCAGGGATTGGCGCAGTTGGGCGGAGTCGTCGAAGACGAAGACGGTCTTGCCGTTTTGTCGCTTGATGGCCTCGATCATGAAACTGCGGCAGCGCAGAAAACTGGCGAGCATGAGATCGGTGGTCTCAAACGGGACGCGGGCGCGGAGGGGCTGGTTCATCTCTCTTTCCTTCATCTGAGGTTCATCTGTGCGGCTGATATTACCAGAACGCCGCGGATTCGAGCGCGCCCTTCTTGCAGTGGCTCAGGAGCGCGGAAAGTTGTCGCCTTGATTTTCAAGCCCGACAGTTCAATGCGTCTCTGGCCGGGGTCAAGGAATTTCTCCGACGCGCGCGTGCCGGTGGATGGGACGCGCGCGTCGGAGAGTGGTTAAGGGTTCAGTTCGCGCAGATCACGTCCGTACATTCCATTCCCTTCGGACACTCGCCGCACGTAGGGGTCGGCTCGACGCTGACCGCCCCGACGCGGAACAGCCCCCAGATGCCGCCGTCGAAATGGAAGGACTGGAACGTGCGATACAGGTAATCGCCCGTGATGTTGAACCTGCCGCCCGCGCCGTTGATCACCACGTCGAAGTGATTGGAAGGCCCGTGGCCGTACTGCGAGCCGTGCCACGGCGAGTCCTGCTTGAAGCCGATGACGGTGGAGTTCGAGCCGGTCTGGTAGGGCATCTCCTGCCAGATGTGGCCGTGCACCATGAAGACATCGTTGCGCGCGTGGCCGCCTGCGTGCAGGACGCGGAAGCGCACCTGCTTGCCCGTCTCGGACGTGAAGATCGGGGTCACGGGATCGAGGCCGCCGATCTGCTTATTGTGCACCGCGTTGGTCATGTCTATCTGGTGCGTGGACTCCGCCGGGTTCGGGCAGCCCATCTGCGGCGACCTCGGATCACCGCCCGTCAAGGGCAGCGACGGGAAGTAGCAGAAGCGCGTCCACATCGGCTCGGTGCGGTAGTTGATCGCTTTCTGCGCCGAGTCTTCAGGGTCTTCGGCTTCGGCCAGATTCGGGACGGGGCTGCCGTCGCCAAACCTCAGGTTGATGTCGTTCTGGAACTGCAAGACCTGTTCGCGGAACGTCTCGCGGGTGTCAATGCAGGGAGCGCGGATGCAATCGAACGACGCTTCCCCGTCGATCTTGATCGTGGCCGAGTGCGTCGAATCGGCGTCAACCGTCCAAGTGCTGCCCTGCGGCTCGATGATGAGCGAGCCGATGGCGCTCTTGTTCGAGTGCTTGATCGGGTCGGAGGACGAAAGGTTCGTCGCGCCGAACTCGATGGGGATGGCCGTGCCGTAGTTGGTGACGGGATCGATGTGGATGTCGCCCGCGTACCACTGGTAAGTGACCGAGCCGCCGGGCGCAGCCGTCTGGATGGGATTGTTGCCGACGTTCATGCCGTCGCTCTTCGTCACGTCGAAGAAGACCAACTGCGGGTGCAGCCCGACGTGCGACGAGGGGATGACCTGATTGGCGTTGAAGTAGTCAACGATCATCGGCATCGTGTTGTAGCCGGGCAGGTCGGGCACTTTCTCCGGCAGTTTGTTGATGAGCGTGACGTTGATGCAGTCGCCCGCGTTGGCGCGCAGGAGAAGCGGCTCGACGCGCGGGCGCGCGTACATGCCGGTGGCCGGATCGATGTCGGCAGGCGTGCCCGCCGTCGCCGTCAGGTTGACGAAGATGATCGCGGTCGGGTCGTGCAGCGGGCCGGTTTCTACGTTGCCGTAGGTCGGGCTGTTCGGGTCGTTGTCCTGCACCTTGAAGGTGTAGCCGTTCTGCCCGTTGAATTGCAGCGTGCGCTGCGGCAGGATGTCGCGCGCCAGATAGGCCGCGACCGTGTAGTTCCTCGGCCTCTCGGCGGCATGCCTCGGGCAGACGCCGACGAAGTCGCCCGTGTTCGATGCGCCCGGCCCGAAACCGTGCTTGTTGTTGGGCAGCACAACGAGGTCTTTGCGCGCGTAGCTGTAAGCCCTGAACAAGCCCCAGAGGCCGTTCCACTGGTCGTCAACCGCCGCGCCCGGCTTGTAGAGATAGTCGGACGTGCGTGCGTTCTTCGGCATGCGCGGAACGAGGAAATCGTATTTCTCGGAGATGCCCATCATCTGCGAGTTGCGGTAGCCGGAGTCGGGGTCGAACGGCTCGAAGAGCCACTTGACGCCGTTGATGCTGAAGTTGTGCCCTTCTTCGTGCGCGCCGACGAGCACGCGCACCTCTACGTTGTCGTTCTCATAAGCGCGCAGGAGCGGCGTGAACGGATCGTATGGGCCGACATCGGCGGTCAGCGGCGGGTATGGGCCGGTGCTGTTCAAAGCCGGGTCAACGCGCGGGATGCTGCGGTAGACGTGCGAGAGATCGCCCTGCGTGCCGAGCACCTGCTTGTTGGTGTTCGGGTCGCGCACGCGCAACGGGATCGGCTCATTGCGGTAGTTGACGGAGAACGTGCCGGGGTCGTCCGCCGCAATGATCTCCGGGCACGGCGCGGGTTCGCCGTCCGGGCAACGACCGTGTGCCGGGCGTTTCAACAGCGACGTGTCGGGGCCGAAGGGGCCGCTCCCCATAAAGAAAGGCGGCAGAGGTATTTCGTTTCTGCCCGGCGGGTTGACGGCGCGTTCCGGGTCGGGCACGGCCTGACCGTTAGCGTCCACGCCGCCGCCTTTCAGGTAAGCGAGTTGGAAATCCTGAAATTCGAGCAGGAACTCGCGGTAGCTGTACCTGTCGTCGGGTCGCGTGATGATGACGGCCTGAAAAGAGGTGGGGCCGCCGTCGTCGCGCACCTGAGTCGGGCCGCCGAGCAGCGCGCCCGTTTCGTTGTGATACCACTCGGAGTTTTGCGGCTCGATAATGAGACCGGCGTAGAGTCCGCCCTGCTGGTGTGTGGACGGGCCGAAATGATCGTGCGTGAAGGCGTTGCGCAGGGTGCGATTCCCGGCCACGCTCTTGCCTACGTCGTCAACGAGCCAACGCTGGATGGTGGTTTGCGCCGGGACGCCGAAGAACGGGTGATTTTGCAGCGTCAACAACCGCTGCCCTCCGGTGGGCGTGAAGATGCCGCCGATGCGGTTGATCTCCTCGACGCGGTGTTTGACCTCTTCGGGGCCAAACGTGCCGTCCTCGTAGTTCCAGCCGTTGCCCGCGCCGTCCGAAGCGGTCACGTCGAATTTAACGAGGTGGATGTGCTGGCCGACGATGTCGGTCGGCGTGCGCACCTGAAAGTCGTCCACGCGGTAAACCTTCGGGACGAGGTTGACGTGCTTGAAGGTGATGCAGTCTTCCTGATTGGCGCGGAAGAAGAGCGGTTCGGGCGCGCGCTGGCCGAGACGGATCGGATCGTAATCGCGCCACAACGATTCGATGCGCGTCTGCGGGAAGTGCCAGCCGGCCTTGTTGATCGTCATGTCGAACTGGAACATGACGCCCTTGTACGTGACCGGGCGGCCACGCCGGGCGACGGTCAGGATGGGAGGCCCGCTGTTCGGGAAACGATCCGTGACGCACGGATCGGCGAAGGGCGCGCCCGCGATGGGCGGCAGGCCATTGGTGAGGAACGGAGCGGCGGAGCCGTCCGTGCGATAGCTGGGGTGAGTAGGCTGTGCGTGATAATTCATCGCGGCCAGTTCGACGGGTTCGCCCGTCTCACGCAGTTCCTGCGCCTTGATGTCCGCGATCTCTTTATCAAAACTCATGCGCGTGTGTTCTTCGAGCGCGACCCGCGCGTCGAGAATGATGTGGCGCGGGAGACCGGCGTCGAACTC
>DASPJG010000661.1:0-7466 GCA_035628755.1 Pyrinomonadaceae bacterium | reverse complement strand
CCGAATTGCGCACGCACAAGATCACCGCCGCCCACATCGAGTTATTTGAAGCGCCCTACGACCTCGTTAAGACGATGCGCGCCTCCGTGCTCGTGCTGGGGCCTCTGCTCGCGCGTTTCGGCAAGGCTAAAGTTTCTTTGCCGGGCGGCTGCGCCATCGGCTCGCGCCCGATTGACCTGCACCTGGAGAGCTTGAAACAACTCGGCGCGGAAGTGTCGCTCGAAGCCGGTTACGTTGTGGCGCGCGCGCCGCGCGGTGGCCGCCTCGTGGGCGCGACGGTCAACTTCGACAAAGTGACCGTCACGGGCACGGAAAATCTATTGATGGCCGCCACGCTCGCCACAGGGACGACGATCCTCAACAACGCCGCGCGCGAACCCGAAGTGGCAGACCTCGCCGAACTCCTTAATCGGATGGGTGCGCGCGTGCGCGGCGCGGGCACGCCCCGGATCACGATTGAAGGCGTCGAGACGCTCGGCGCGGCGGAGCACACCATCATCCCCGACCGCATCGAGACGGGCACATTCCTCGTCGCCGCTGCAATCACGAACGGCGAACTGGAGTTGAAAGATTGCATGCCGGAGCACTCCGCCATCGTCATCGCCAAACTGCGCGAGGCGGGCGTCGAGATCGAAGAGGTCAACCAGAGCACGCTGCACGTGCGTCGTTCCGCGCAGGGCTTGCGTGCGTCGGACATCACGACCGAGCCGCACCCGCGTTTTCCCACCGACATGCAGGCGCAGTACATGACCTTGATGACGCAGGCCGAGGGGCGCAGCCGCATCACCGAGACGATCTTCGAGAACCGCTTCATGCACGCTTCAGAGATGCAGCGCATGGGCGCGCGCATCGCGATTGACGGGCGCACGGCGGTCGTCGAAGGCCCGGCGCAACTCGCGGGCGCGCGCGTGCAGGCGTCGGACTTGCGTGCCTCCGCCTCGCTCGTCCTCGCCGGGCTGGTCGCCGAAGGCGAGACGATCATCGAGCGCGTCTATCACATCGATCGCGGCTACGAAAAGATCGAGGACAAACTGCGCCGCGTCGGCGCGCAGATCGAACGCCTCCGCGATTCGGTCACGGCGAGCCTGCCGCCCATCGCGGAAGTCGGCGTGTTGTAAAGGGCTGTCAGTCGTCCCTTGCCCGTTGCCCATCGTCAGTTGTTCAAGTTCGTCTTTCACAACACGCGCGACTGTCATACACAACGGACAACTGACCACGGACAACTGACGTTTCCATCTCATCTAACTTATGGCTGAACAAGATTGCATCTTTTGCCGGGTGGTGGCGGGCGGGATTCCCGCCGACATCATCTACAGGGACGAGCGCGCGGTGGCGTTTCGAGACATCAACCCGCAAGCGCCCGTGCACGCGCTCGTCATCCCGACCGAGCACATGGACTCGCTCGACGAGGCAGCGGGGAGCGACGAGACGACGCTCGGCCACCTGCTGCGCGTCGCCGCGCGCGTCGCGAACACGGAAGGACTGTCCGAGTCGGGCTACCGCACCGTCATCAACACGGGCGCGGGCGCGGGTCAGTCGGTCTTTCACCTGCACCTCCACGTCATCGGCGGGCGACCGCTTCATTGGCCGCCGGGATGAGTTGAAAAAGGAGTCGAGCTATGTCCGAACAGTCGATAGACCTCAAGGCTTTGATCCGCCGCTGGTTTGAAGAGGTGTGGAACAAGGGGCGGGAGGAGGCGATTGACGAGATGTTTGCGGAGGACGGCGTCGCCTACGGGCTGGCCGACGAGACGGGCGCGCCGTTGCGAGGCCCATCGGGCTTCAAGCCGTTTTTTCGCAATTTTCGCGGCGCGTTCCCGGACATCAAGGTGAGCGTCGAAGACACAATCGCGGAAGGCGACAGGGTGGCGGCGCGTTGCACGCTACACGCCACGCACGCGGGCGACGGTCTCGGATTCGCCGCGACGCAGAAGCCGATGGAGATCACCGGCCTCGCCATCGTGCGCATCCGCGACGGCAAGATCGTCGAGGCGTGGAACAACTTCGACTTCATGAGCATGTTCCAGCAACTCGGCACGCTCCAAAAATAATTGCGGAGAGCGGAGTTAAAGACAGGCTGCTTTAACTCCGCTCTCCGCATTCCGTGATCCGCAACTCGTTATCCCGCCACGCGTCGCTTGAGCCGCTCCTCCTGCTGTTGCTCGGCCTGTTGCACTTTCTCTTCCTTGAGCAGTGAGGTTTCGTAGCGCACCTGACCGACGAGCGTGTCGGAGATGGCTTTGACGAAGCCGATGATGGCCGGGCCGAGGACGATGCCGGGAATACCGAAGGTGTAGACGCCCGCGATGAGCGCGAGAAACATCCAGTAGAAATTGAACCTGCCCGCGCCGCTCGCCGCCACGCGCGGGCGCAGCAGGAGCGACGAACCGACCGTCATCATGATGCCGATAATGAGATAGATGGCCGCGCCGACCGGATCGTTGCGGAAGACGAGCAGGTAGACGCTGACGGGCACGTAGATCGCCCACTCGCCGAGCAGTGGGAAGAAGCCGGTCAGGAAAGTGACGATTGACAGCACGAGCGCGAGCGGGATGCCGAAGACGAGGTTGAGCACGAAGATGATGACGGCCTTCAGAAATTGGTCTATGAAGACGGCTTGCAACGCGCCGCGCAGCGCGCCGCCGACGTTCTCCGCGAGCCGCTCGTAAAGCTCGATATAGTCGCCGGGCACGCGCACCTTGATGTAGTTGCCGATCTGCTTGCGGTGCGTGAGCACGTAGAAGACCGTGAAGAGAAAGACGGCGAGCGAGGCGAGAATGAGCGCGGCGCGGCTGCGCAAGTACTGAATCGCCGCCGCCGAGCGCGTGAGTCCTTCGGTGAAGGCCGCTTCGAGCGTGGCGCGCGTGCCCGCGCGGCTGACGGGGATGTAGCGTTCGAGCGCGCCGCTGATGGCGTCGCTGATCTTGGTGCGCTCCTGTTGAGAGATGTTCGCCGAGTAGCCGGACAACTCGTGCCAGGTGTAACCGGAGAGCAGGACGAGCGGCACGACGATCAGCGCAATCGTGATGAGCGCGCTGCCCGAACGCGCGCGGAGACGACGCTCCAGCCATTCCTGCACCGGCAGCAAAAACGCGCCCGCCACGAGGCCGAGCAGCAACGCCACGAGCACCTGCCCGACGAGCAGGAGAAACAGCCCCACCGCCAGCACGAGCGCAACCCCGTACACGACGACGCGCTTCGCCTCGCCGATGGTCAAATCCTTCAACTTCCTTGAGTCGTCGTTCGCCATGCGTGGCGTTAATCTAACACAAGGAAGACCGTCAGACGTGAATCGTCAAGCGCGGAGAGAAAAAGCAAAGCAGCTTTCTTCCCTTCACGCTTGGCGATTCACGTTTGAAGGCTCTTGAGCGATGTCCGGCCTTATCTGATTCGCACGGTGAAGCTGACGCTGCCGGAAGTGCCGACCGGCAGGTTGCCCGTCAGTTTCCACGCCACGTAAGTCACGTTGGGATCGTAAGCGCCGACGGGCGTGTAGCTCGAAGTCGGAGTCCAGGGCGGCAGAAGAGGATAGGCGGCGAGCGCGTCGTTGTAATACTTGTAATCCGCCGGGGCGATGGTCATTCCACTGGTGCCGGGCGTGAAAGTCATCGAGCCGACCTTGAAATCCGTGCTTCTGACGATAGCGGAGCCGGTGTCGGTGACGGGGATAATATCGACGATGGTCAGGTTGTGCACGGCAACGTTGCCGTCGTTCGTGAAAGTGATGGTGTAGGTCAGGTCTGTGCCGGGCTGCTGCTGCGCGCTCAGGCAGTTGGCGGGCGACGTGCAGTCTTTCACCAGTTTCACGCTCGGCACGGGGGGGACGACGACCGTCACGTTGGTCGTCTGCGTCCCGGCGACATTCGGGTCGCTGTCGCTGTTAGACGTGAAGGCGTCGCCGAGCGTGGATGCGTTGTAGGTGACGACCGCCTGATTGGGGATGACCGTTCCATTCGCCGTGCCCGCCACCACCTTCACTCTGAATTTGAGCGTCGTTGACTCTCCGGGGTTGATTAGCCCGCCGCCGGACGAATTTGCGCCTGTTCCCAGACGAAAGACCACGCGCGTCCCGTCGAATTCCGCCTGATCGTCGCCCGCCCCGTCGGTCTTCACCCCGGTGTTGGCTCCCGCGGTGATCTGCATGCTCCCGGCCTCGTAGGTGGTGTTGGCCGGGATGGTGTCTCGCAGGATGTTGTTGGAAGCTCCGTCGTTGCCGGTATTCGAGACGGTGATCGTGTATTCGATCACGTCTCCGGGATTCACGCTGCCGCCGTTCAGGTCGGTCACAGTCTTCGTGATGTTGCCATCGACTTGTGGCCGGAAGACATCGACGGCGAAGGTGAGCACGCCCGGATAATACAGGTCTTGGGTCGAGTTGAAGGTGAGCCGCACGCTGGTCGCGCCGTTGCCGAGCACGGTGTTCGCGCTGGCGATGCTCACGGTGTCAACGTCGAAGCCGAGTTGATTGGCATAGTCGGGATTTTTGGCGGTGATGCGCGTGCCGGAGTTGCTGATACTGCTGTTGAAAAAATTGTTGGGCGGGTTCTGCGTGTCGCTGATCGTGGTCGTCACGTTGGTGCTCGTGTTGGTGATCTGAAAGCTGTCGCCGTTGATACCCTGATCGCCTTCGTAGGTGACCATGCCTGCGAAGGCGTTGAAAATGCCGGAGGTGGGCGTCAACAACCCGCTCGCGGTGGTGGTGACGTTGTTGCCGCTGCTGACGGAGGCAAAACCATCGAAGACCGTGAGATTGCGCAAAGGCTGGTTCACGTCTCGATAGACGACGACCAGTGACCAACCGGCGTAAAAACCCGTGGTGTCCTGTCCGGTGTTGGCCGTGATGTCGGCCACCCAGTACGTTCCGCTGCGTGCGGATTGAACCTGCGCGGTGACATCGACGAAGCCCTGATAAGCGTTGGAGGTGGCGGTGGTGGTGTCGAGTTGGGCGGCAATGAGCGTGGAGTAAAAACCGGAGTTGGCGGGTTTGAATTTGATCTGGTCGCGCGTGGCATTGGTGGAACGCGCGCCCCAGTACAGCCCGGCCCAGAGCACGGTGGAGCCGCCCGGCAGCGTCAGCGTCGCGCTGCTCGAATTGTCCGTCGCGCCGTCGGTGTCGGCATCAATAAATTCGGCGACGTAGTCGCTGTTGCTGCCCGTCACGATTCCGCTGCGGGTGGACGCGCAGTTGTTGTTGTTCCTTGCGCGGCAGCTCATCAAGGAGTTGCCGACGAGCGTGATGTTGCCGCGTTCGTTCGTCACGGGGTTGCGGCGCGTGAACGAGCGGATGACCTGTCCCTGCGCGGGGGTTGCCGCCGCGGCGCAGAGCAGGAGCAGGGCGAGGCCGCACAGCAGCAGGCGCGACGAGAGCGCGCGTGCGCGTTGCACGCAGCCCGGACTTGTTATTGTCGCCGCACGGTTCAACGCGACTCTCCTTGTTTGTCTTGCGGCTTCGCGGTCGAATCGGGCGCGAGCAGGCCGTCGGCGGAAGTGCCGAAGAGATCGAAGAGGTTGGAGAGCTTGGTGGAGATGGTGAAGTAGAAGCCGCGCGGCTGCGCGACGACGAGCGCGCCGGGTTCGGTGGCCGAAGTGAGATTGTAGCCGACGCCGATGCGCATGTCGGCGAAGACCCAGTAGCCGATTTCCGCGCCGACGGACGTGCGCGTCGTGTGCGTCACGGGCTGCGCCATGAGACGAACTTCGCCCGCCACGTCGAAGGCGCGGCGCAGGCGTTTCTGCGCGCGCAGTTGCGCGAGGTAAGTCAGAGCCGACGCGTTCATCAGACCTTCGCGGCTGTTCGAGCCGAACTTGACGGCGACGCGGCCATAAAGCTCCGTGTCCTTGAAAGGCTGCCAGAGGCCGTCGGTCGAGAGCGTGTCGGAGCGGTCGGTGGTGGCGGACTGCCCGGCGAGGCCGCCCTGCGTGAGCGAGCGGTGCGTGTAGCTGAAGAGGAGCGCGGTGCGGTCGGACTTGAGCGGGCGCAGGGCGAGCGCGACCGTGCCTTGCTGCGTCGAGTTTTCGCGTCCCTGATAGTTGGAGCGCGCAGACTGGAAGCGCGCCAGCGTGGTGATGCCGTCGCCGAGACGACCGGCTGCGCCGACCGTGATCAGTTGGGCGAGGCCGCCCGTCTGGTTGCGCAGTTCGTAGCGCGCCGCCGTGCGCAAATCTTTCGAGGGCAGGTAGGAGAAGCCGAACGAGCCGCCCGTGAAGCTCTGTCCCGCGCCCGCGAGGTGGAAGCCGTGCTCGAAGCCGAGGTCGAGCGACAGACGCTTCGAGACGGGCAGGCGGTTCTGCAAGCCGAGGACGGCGAAACTGTCCGTGCCGCTGATACCGTTCTCAAGCTGGTAGCGGCTGGAGACGTTCGTGTAGCGGCCTAACTTCGTCTCGATGCCGATTGAAGTTTCGCGGCGCGACCCGGTTGAGGCGAAGCCGGTCGCAGAGGTGTCGCTGATGGGGATGATGGGCGCGGAGGCGAGCCGCTGCGTGAAGAAGATGTTCGCCCGGTCGTTCCACTTGTAGCGCGCGGCGATGGTCGTCTGGCTGGGGAAGGTCGGGTCGGCCTCGCCGAGGTTCTGCTCGCGCTTGACGGAAAGTTCGAGCTTGTCGGTCGGGCGATACTGCGCGCCGATGGTGACGAGGTTGGAACTGATCTGCTGGTCGTTCAGCGAATCGCTGAGGCGTCGATAGTCGTAGCCGAAGAAGGCGTGCAGGCGTTCGCTGAAAGTTTCCGTCCAGAGCAGCGAGAAGGTGTTGCGCGAGTTGTCGACGTTCGCGGTGCGGTTGCGCTCGTTGAGGAAGCCGAGGCGGACGACGCGCGACGCGCCGGGTTTGAGATCGAGCGTCGCGCCCGTGCGCTGCGAGCCGGGGGCGACGGTCGCGCCGAAGGGATTGAAGAAGCCTTCGTCGGCGCGCGCATACTCGGCGCGCAGCACGCCCTCGTAAGCCTTGAGCGGCTGCGTGAGTTCGAGGCGATAGGCGTTGCCGCCCGCGTGCCGCTCGGCGGCGTTGAAGATGTTGCCGCCCGTCGCCATGTCGCCGCGGCTCATCGCCCACTCGAATTTGAGAGAGCCGCGATTCGGCAACGCCTGCTCGCCGTCGAGGCCGCCGAGCACGTAAGAGCCAAACTCGCTCTGCTTCTGTTGGACGAACGAGAGACCCATGCGCAGGCCGAGGCGGTTGAAACGCTTCGAGGCGCGCCCCGTGTAGACGCCGGACGACATGCCCGCGCCGCGATGCTCGTAAGTGACGACGATCTGGACGAGATTGAGATCGTAGTCGAACGCGGAGATGGGGCGCATGAAGAACAGTTGCCCGGTGAGCGGATCGAGGTTGTAGTCGAGAGAGCGCAGGAGCGGCTCGCGCGAGATGATGCGTTCGGGGTTGCGGCGGTCGCGCACTTCGAGGGCGACGGTTTCCGAACCGGGCAGCACGTCCGGGTAAGAGAGGTTGATGAGACCGATGCGGCCTGC
>DASPJG010000660.1:0-2465 GCA_035628755.1 Pyrinomonadaceae bacterium | reverse complement strand
CCCTGACGATTGCCTGCGGCGGCAGCAGTGGTGACACTGCCAACACGAACGCCAACACAAATGCCAACTCGGCCAACTCCGCTACTCAGAACACGAACGCCGCGAACACTACCTCAACGACAACTGGCGCGGGGTGCGGTGCGTCAAGCACCGGCAACTACGGCATGCCAACCCGCTCCGACGACAATCGCCCCGCTTCTACCACCGAGAGCCGTAGCACCAGAGCCATTGAGCGAAACAGCGGCAGCCCTTACGACTACAGCATCCCTGAGTACGAAAATTACCGCACCAGCCCCCATCCCGGCAGCACGGCCAGCCCGCCCGTGCTGCCCGCCCCACAGGAGAAGGCTGTGCGGTCGAAATCTGCTGGCCGGACGCGCCGCGACAGCGTTGACGCGTATCTGGATTCGCTGCCGCTCGGCGAGGTCGCCTTCAACACGCCGGAAAAAATGAGGCTCGGCCAAACGGTCAACGTCGAGTTGAAACTCGGCGGGGCGCATCTGGTCGGGCAACTTGAAGAGTTGATCAAGGAGGAGGGACGGGTCGAGACGCACAGGGTCAAGGTGGCGAGCGTGATGGAGGCGCGGCTGGTGGGCACGGGATTTGAGATCGCCACCGCTACACCGCCGGAGCAGGTCGTCAGCGAAAGCAAGCCGACCGAGTGGGAGTGGCAAGTTAAGGCCACCCGCGAGGGAACGCAGCGGCTACACCTGACGCTCAACGCCGTCGTCTTCGTTGACGGTAAAGAGAGACGGCGCAAGACCGAGACTTTCAAAAAAGACATTCTGGTCGAGGTGACGCCGGGCAGCCGCATCGCCGCATTTTTCTACGACAACGTGGGTTGGATCGTGCCCGTGCTGTTGTTGCCTTTCATCGGCAAACTCGGCTTACACCTGCGCAAGGTGCTCAGGCGGCGGGGTGCGCCGCCCGCGCCGCCCGCGCGCTGACAGGATTCGGGCGAAAAGAGAAGGCCGGGAGCGCGATGCTCCCGGCCTTCTCTTTTGCTTCCTTCGGCCTTCCGCTTTCTACCTTTTCTTACGCGCTGACGGCTGCGCCCGTGGTCGGGGTGGCCGCGTCGGCCTTCTGGTTGCCGAGATGTGCGTGGTAGAGGTCTGCGATGCGCTGCTCGTCTTTGGCGATGTCAACGCTGATGTCGTCGAAGATTTGCGCGGTCGCCGGGTCGGTGAAACTGTTGGCGAGGTTGAACGAGTCAACGACGCCGGTTTGGAGGTCGCCCATGGCGCGACGCATGAGCGCGACATCGTCGCTCGATTGCAGCCAACTCTTGAGCGTCGCCCACGCGCCGCTGCCCGCCGCCTGAAACGACTCCTGCTCGCCGAGCGCGGCGAGGCGCGCTTCGAGCGCGGCGATGTGCCGGGCTTTGTTGGCGCAGATTTCCCTGAAGGCCGCGCCGAGGTCGGGCGCGGTGGCTTTCTCGGCGTAATGCTCGAAGGCCGTCAACGCGTAACGCTCGCCGCGAATCGCCGTGTTGATGCCATCAGCGATCTCGCTCTTGGCCGAGCCGCCCCACGCTTCGGCCAACTTCCACCACATGGCCGACAGGTTCTCTTCATCCGGCAGCGCATCCTTCAACCCGCTTTCGAGGCCGAGATGGCGCAGGATGGCGGCAGTGAAGATGGGCACGTCGCCCGGTCGGCGCGAGGTGAGAAGGTTCGCGTCGCGCACGAGCGGAGCGTCTTCGTAGTTCGCCCCGGCGTTCTGCATATCTTTGCGGATGGCGCGGAAGCCGGTGGCGCGTTTGCCTTGCAGAAGGTCGCCTTCGATCAGGACTTGCGGCCCGTGGCAGATGGCGGCGACGAGTTTGCCGCGCTCGACGGCGTCCTGCACGAAGCGCACGGTCTTCATGTTGGTGCGCATCTTGTCGGGAGCCATGCCGCCGGGGATAACGACGGCGTCAAACTCCTCGGCGAGCGCGTCGGTGGTCGTGCGGTCGGCCTCCATCGAGAGCTTCATTTGCTTGCCCTGATACTTTTCGTTCACGCGCGAGCCGAGCACGGTCACTTCCGCTCCCGCTTCCCGCAGCGCGTTGTAAGGAACTAAAAATTCGCTGTCCTCGACATGGCTCTCGATCAAAATGGCGACCTTCTTCGTGGCACTTTCTTGCTTCGTCATTGCTTCAACTCCTTCAATAATTCTGGTTCTCGAAAGACGCCGCCCGGCGGGCAGCCATCCTCAAACGTGTTCATCCGTTTGTCCTCGGAACAAATTGGCAAAGAGTGTGCCAGCGCGCGACGCCCGTTGAATGGCGGGCAAAAGCCGCACGCGCGTTCGTTTCATCCGCACAAACCCGTACAGGCGTCCGCCTTAGAGCGGTTTTCGATTCAGTGTAAGACATAGCCGCAGTGTTTGAACCATGCGCGAGCGTCCGACTTCGTGACCCTTGCGATGGCCTGTTTGATGGCCTCTTCCAATGCCTCGCGCGTGCGCGCCTTCGCCGCACGCAA
>DASPJG010000659.1:0-4525 GCA_035628755.1 Pyrinomonadaceae bacterium | reverse complement strand
CCTGTTCGCGTTCCAGCAGGTCGTCCCAGGTGCTCTGCATGTAGAGGAGCATGGCTTCGAGGGCGTTCGAGTGGTCGCGCATTCCGGCGACGAAGTCGGGGTTGAGTCCGACGGCGGGGTACATCTTCCTGATCGCCTCGTAAGTCGGCGGGATCATCTGCACCATACCGCCCGCGCCCGCCGTGCTGACGGAGAAGCGATAGGTGTCGCCCGCGTTGAGGGCGTAGAGCGTGAAAATTTCGTTGTATAGCGAGTCGTGACTTTCCGTCTTGAAACGTTTGTGATCCGTGTGCTCGACGATGCAGAGCCGCTCGGCTGCGTCAATAATTTCGGGCGAAATCACTTCGCCGTGCTGCGCCAGACGCGCGGCGGCCTCGTTGAGCATCCGGTGGACGTAAGCCCTGCCGCCGTTGACGAGTTCGGGCGAACGGAGCGCGGGGTGCGCCGACGAGTAGTAGGCGACTTCGCGGAGCGCGCCGCCCTTCTCGACCGGGTATTGCACGACGAGCGGCTGAAACTCACGCCCCTGCGTATCGGTCACGCGGACGGCGGTGTTGACGTAGTTCGGGCGCACGGCTTGCAACTTGAAAGTCTTACCGGATGAGGACGTGGCGACTGTTTCCGCGTCTTTGTCCAGAAAAGCGGTTTTAGGGAGTTTTAAGAGGTGAATTTCCGAGGTTGCCTTGTCCTCGACGGCAACCTTCACGAAGTCCGTCGTTTGCGGGGTTTCGCGTGCGAGCAACTGCTTCGCGGCCTCGATCCGCGCCCGCATTTCGTTCAACTTTGATTGCTCTCCGGCGACGCGCTCGGCCACGGGGCGAGGGGCGATGAATGTGGAGAGGCCAAGCCCGTTCAGGAAGGAGAACTGGGGGAAGGCCGGGGCAAGAAACACAACGACAGGGAGAACAGAAACAAAGAGCAGTCTTCTCATCGGATATGGGTCTTTCTTTGTCAGTTGATTGTTATGACGGAAGTGTTGGGGGCGGACGTTCTTCAGACGCGCGCGGCGGGGCTTCGGTTGCCAGTCAAGGTGCGTTCAAAATGCCCGCCGCAACGATACAAAACCATGCATTGCGGCGTGCGCGCGCCGTGTGCTAGCGTGCTCGTCGTAAAGGCCACCCTGAAGCTGATTTCGACCTGTGAAACGAAACTGAGATGAGCACTAAAACTGACGCCGACGCCGCGCCGCCGAAGGAACGCCGCACGCGCTTCGAGACCTCCTCCGGGATCGAACTCGCGAACGACTTCAACCCCGCCAACACAGACACGCCCGACTACGAACGCGACCTCGGCGCGCCCGGCTCTTACCCCTACACACGCGGCGTCCGGCGCAACATGTATCGTGGCCGCTTCTGGACGATGCGCCAGTATGCGGGCTACGCCTCCGCCGAAGAGTCGAACGCACGCTACAAATACCTGCTCGCGCATGGCACGACCGGCCTCTCCGTCGCCTTCGACCTCCCCACGCAGATCGGGCTCGACTCGGACGACCCGCTGGCCGCGGGCGAGGTCGGCAAAGTCGGCGTCGCCATAGACTCGCTCGAAGACATGGAGCGGCTTTTCGACGGCATCCCGCTCGGGGAAGTCTCCACCTCGATGACCATCAACGCCACGGCCTCGACGCTCCTCTGCCTCTATCTCGCCGTCGCCCGGAAACAGGGCATCGCGCCCGCTAAACTTCAGGGCACGATCCAGAACGACATCCTGAAGGAGTACATCGCGCGCGGCACTTACATCTACCCGCCCACGCCCTCGCTCCGCCTCGTGACGGACACTTTCGCTTTTTGCGCGCGCGAAACGCCCAACTGGAACACCATCTCGATCAGCGGCTATCACATCCGCGAGGCCGGTTCGACCGCCGCGCAGGAGATCGCCTTCACGCTCGCCGACGCCATCGCCTACGTCGAAGCGGCGATGAATGCGGGCTTGCAGGTTGACGATTTCGCCCCGCGCCTCTCTTTCTTCTTTAACGCGCACAACAACCTGCTGGAAGAGGTCGCCAAGTTTCGCGCCGCCCGCCGCCTGTGGGCGCGCATCATGCGCGAACGCTTCCACGCGCGCGACCCGCGCTCGCTGATGCTCCGTTTTCACACGCAAACCGCCGGTTCGACGCTCACCGCGCAGCAGCCGGAAGTCAACGTCGTCCGCACCACGATTCAGGCGCTCGCCGCCGTGCTCGGCGGCACGCAAAGCCTGCACACGAACGCCTCGGACGAAGCCCTCGCGCTCCCGACCGAGGCGGCGGCACGCGTCGCCCTGCGCACGCAGCAAGTGATCGCGCACGAGTCGGGCGTTGCCGACACGGTTGACCCGTTCGCGGGCGCGTATGCCATCGAACACCTAACGGACGAACTCGAAGCCCGCGCCGCCGACTACATTAAAAAGATTGACGCGCTCGGCGGCATGCTCCGCGCCATCGAACTCGGCTACGTCCAGCGCGAGATTCAGGAGGCGGCTTACACCTACCAGCGCGCGGTCGAAACTGGCGACGCGACGGTCGTCGGCGTCAACCGCTTCCAGATCGAGGAAGAGGCCGCGCCGCCCACCCTACGTGTCGAGCCTGCCATCGAACGCGCGCAGGTCGAACGCCTCCAAGCCCTTCGCGCGCGGCGCGACAACGAAGCGGTCGAAGGGTCGCTCGTCGCGCTCGAAGCGGCTGCGCGCACGACGACCGAAAACCTCCTCCCGCGCCTGCTCGCAGCCGTCGAGGCGTATGCTACGGTTGGCGAGATCAGCCACCGGCTGCGCCGCGTCTGGGGCGAATACAGGGAAGCGGTGACGGTCTGAGAGGAATCGGTGAAGTCTCGCGTGAGGGACGTTGGAAACCGCGTTTCGGGCGCGTGTCGTAGGAGCCGGTACTTTCGAGTTGTGAGGGAAGGGAAACAGGGAGGGGTGTGATGAAGAAGCTAACAGGCGTATTCGCGTTGCTGCTCTGCGCGGCTCTCGCGTGTCCCGGTCAAACCGCGTCTTCCGGCGCAGCGCAGAGACGGCGCACCGCAACGTCGCCGTCGGCGGGTGAAACGGCGGCGGCGCAACTCACGGGGCTGTACCGCATAGACCTCGCGCGCAGCGACAAGTTGTACTCGGTCGTCGCGGGCGCGTCGAGCAAACTGCCTTTCGGCGAGCAGCAGAAGTTCTTCATTGACCTGACGGTGCGGCTGACCCCGCCCGACCTGCTCGCCATCGAGCGACGTGGCCGCCGCATCACGCTCGCCTCTTCGCGCGCCCCGCGCATAGACTTTGAAGCCGACGGCATCACGCACAGCGAACGCGGCGGCGACGGCCAGACCGTGAACACGCTCGCCGCGCTGCGCGCTAACGGGTTGATGGTGAGCGTCAGCAGCCGGAGCGAAGATAAGTTCAACGTCATGTTCGAGCCGCTCGAAGGCGGGCGTTATCTTCGCGTCACGCGGCGACTCAGCAACGAACAACTCACGCAGCCCGTCCTCATCCATAGCGTCTACGAGAAAATTTCCGGCGTGCCCCAGTGGGACATCTACGACGCGCCGACGCGTCGCCCCACCACGCCGCCGTCCACGCGCCCGCCCGTCGCCGTCTCCTCCTCCGGCGCTCCCGCGCGAACATCCGGCGACGAACCCGCCGAGGCAGACGCCCTGCGCCGCGCGCTCGAAGACTGGATCGCGGCCACCAACGCACGCGACATTGACCGCCAGATGACCTTTTACCCGCCCGTCGTCAACGCCTTCTACCTGACGCGCAACGCGCCGCGCGCCGCCGTGCGCGCCGAAAAGGAGCGCGTCTTCCGGCGTGCGCGCACCATTGACGTGCGCGCCGACGCGCCGGAACTCATCTTTCAGGAAACGGGGCGCGCCGCCGTCATGCGCTTCCGCAAGAGTTATGCCATCGAAGGCGGCGGGCAAAACCGGCGCGGTCAGGTCATACAGGAACTACGCTGGCGACTCACGCCGCAGGGCTGGAAAATCTTCAGCGAACGCGACGTGCGCGTTATTCGTTGAACCCACCTTGTCAGAGGCGGCTATAATGGAGTCTGGAAAGGGATCGAGTCGTGAAATATAAGATCGTCTTGGAAAAGTCCCACGAAGGATACAGCGTCTCTTGTCCGGGTCTGCCCAGCTGCTGGTCGCAGGGCGAGACGGAAGAGGAAGCGATTGCAAATATACAAGACGCAATTCAAGAGTATCTCGCCGCCATCGAAGACACCTTCAAAGGTGCGGATGTGCGGGAAGTAGAAGTCCCGGTTTAATCATGCCGAAGATACCGGGCATCAATCATCTTCAAGCAGTGCATGCTCTGGAGAAGGCCGGCTTTCGCGTTGTGCGACAGGGGAAGCATGTTGTGATGTCGAACGGCACGCGTATCCTCACCATGCCACGTCACAATCCTGTGAACGCTCTCCCGATGGGTGGTATCGTGAGGGATGCGGGACTAACAGTGGAAGAATTTAAGAAGTTGACTTGACATTGCACCGGGCGTCCGTCGCTTGTCGTTCGCTCCGGCTGCACATACTCTTGCTAACAAATGGCGCATTTGCTCGAAGTCAAAA
>DASPJG010000658.1:0-5165 GCA_035628755.1 Pyrinomonadaceae bacterium | reverse complement strand
GGCGACGCCCACTACCGAACTTGAACGCATCCTCGCGGGCGAAGCGAGGGCGGTGGCGCGCGCGATCTCGAAGGTGGAAGACAACGTGGGCAACGCCGCCAGTTTGATGAAGGCGGTGTTCCCGCACACGGGGCGCGGCCTCGTCGTCGGGGTGACGGGCGCGCCGGGCGCGGGGAAGTCTTCGCTGGTTGACCGGCTGGCGGGTTTGTATCGCGGGCGGGGCGAGCGCGTCGGCATCGTGTGCATTGACCCGTCCAGCCCGTTTTCGGGCGGCGCGATTCTCGGCGACCGGATCAGGATGCAGACGCTCGGTCTCGACCCCAACGTCTTCATTCGTTCGATGGCGACGCGCGGCAACCTCGGCGGCCTCTCACGCGCGACGATTGACGCCGTGGCGATCCTCGATGCGGCGGGCTTCCAGAAGATCATCGTGGAGACGGTCGGCGTCGGGCAGGACGAGGTTGAGATCGTGAAGACCGCCGACGTGTCGGTCGTCGTGCTCGTGCCCGGCATGGGCGACGACGTGCAGGCGCTCAAGGCGGGCATCATGGAGATCAGCGACGTGTTCGTGATCAACAAGGCCGACCGCGAAGGCGTCCACCGCACGGAGAAGGAACTCGAAGCGATGCTCTCGCTCACGATGCGCCCCGACCTCTGGCAGCCGCCCATCGTGAAGACCGTGGCGACCGAGAACAAAGGCATCGAAGAACTGGCCGACGCCATTGCACGCTACCGCGAATACCAGCAACAGGCCGCAGCGAGCCACACGCGCCGCACCTCGATTGCCCGCTGGCGCATCCTCGAACTGCTCCGCGATGAACTCCTGTTGCGAGCCATGTCGCGCGACGGCGCGGGACAGCGACTCGACGCCCTCGCCACGGAGGTGGCCGACAAGCGGCGCGATCCGTATTCGGCGGTGGAAGAGTTAATGAATGTGAGCGGTAAGCCGTGAGCAGTTTGAAGCCGCTTACCTTTTGCCGTTGACTGCTTACCGCACACTGCTCACTGCTTACTGTCTATTATGAAGATCGAGCACATCGGAATTGCGACTCACAAGATTGACGACGCGTTGAAGTTCTGGCGCGACGCGCTGGGGTTGCGCGTGGTGGAGACGGAAGAGGTGGCGGAGCAAGGCGTGCGGGTGGCGATGTTGCCTGTGGGCGAGCCGCGCATCGAGTTGTTGGAGCCGACGAGCGAGTCGTCTCCGGTCGCCAAGTTTCTGGAGAAGCGAGGGGCGGGGATTCACCACATCGCCGTGCGCGTTGATGACATTCGCGCCGCGCTCGCTCGTTTGAAAGAGCAGGGCGCGCGTTTGATTGACGAGTCGCCGCGCGTGGGAGCGGGCGGTTGTCTCGTGGCCTTCGTGCATCCGGCATCGGTGGGGGGCGTCTTGCTCGAACTCGTCGAACACACGCCGGACGCGCATAATTCTGAAGTAAGGGAAATATAAGATTTTGAAGTTAATCACGAGAGCCGTCCTCGCGCTCGCCTTTCTCTCGATAATTCCGGCAAGCCTCCTCGCGCAAAAAACGCAACGCGGGCGCAGCAATACCGCCGCGCGACCGCAGAGGAACGCGCCGCCTGCCAAGCCGACCGCCGCCGCAACACAACGGGGCGTCAACATGTCCGCGCTGGACTTGTCTTTGCTCATAGACGAACTCGGCGTGCCGCCGCAGGCGCGGGCGCAGTTCGCGTCGGACGCGCAATCGCGCAAGGATTTCGTCAAAGACTTGCGCGAGATGTTCGCCGTCGCGGAGGAAGCGCGAGCCGCAGGGTTGGCCGAACGCCCCGACACGAAACTCAAATTGGAGCTTGCGCGCTCCTACGTTATCGCGCGCCGTTATTCCAAGAGCAGGCAGGAGGCGGGCGCGGCCTCGCCGGAGCAGGTCGTTTCCAAAGAAGAGATCGCGGCCTTCGTCAAAGAGCCGGGGCAGGAGCAGCAGTTTCAAGTGTTCCTGCAAGATTATTTGAAGAACCGCCCGCAGTCGGAGCAGGCGACGCCGCTTACGGACGAGGCGCGCGAAAATCTCCGCCAGCAGTGGGCTAACATCATGTTGAGCGCGCGGAAGGGCATCGCCGCCGGGGTGGACAAGGAGCACGCGACCGGAGTGGTCTTGAAGTACCAGCACGCGCGCCTGTTGGCCGGAGAGTATTACAGAGAAATGTTGAGCGAGCGCACGAGGGCGAGCGAGGCGGAGATTGACGCCTACCTCGCCGCGCACCCCGAACTCGATAATAAGCAGACCAGAGCGAAGGCCGAGGAGGTGTTGGCGAAACTGCGTGCGGGCGGCGATTTCGACGCGCTCGCCAAAGAAAATTCCGCCGACCCGAGCAACAAGGACAGGGGCGGCGACCTCGGCTGGTTCGGGCGCGGGATGATGGTCAAGCCTTTCGAGGACGCGGCCTTCGCGCTCAAACCGGGCGAACTGAGCGGCATCGTCGAGACGCAGTTCGGCTATCACATCATCAAACTCGAAGAGCGGCGCATGCAGGACAGCCCGAACGGGCAGCCCGTCGAGCAGGTTCGCGCGCGCCACATTCTGATCTCGTCGGGCACGCCGGGCGCGCGCCCGCAGACGCCGCGCGAGCAGGCGCGCAACGCGGTCGTTGAAGAGAAGCGCGGGAAAGTGCTCGGCGAGATCGTGAGCCGTCAACCCGGCATCGTCATAGCCGAAGATTTTGACGCCAATCCGTCGCCCGCGATGCTCAAGGCCGCAAACGCGCAGGGCGCGAGCGGCAAGCCCGCAACGACGACGAACGCGCAGACGCCCGCAGGGGCGTCCACGGAAGTTAAAGGCACTGGCAGACGCACAGGGGCGGGGAGTTCGAGACGCAGGCGACCGTAACAGCAGCAGAAGGGAACTTCTGCTCAAACGATGCGGCACGCGCGGACGGACGAAACGCCATCACACGAAAGGCAGTCGAACCTGCTATTGGAAGAGGATAAGTTATGATCACTTGTGAGAAATGCGGAACGCAAACGTCGGAAGATCAGCGCGCCTGCCCCGGCTGCGGCGCGGAGTTGAATATTAATAACGCGAACGAAACACCAGCCGCCGCGCCCGAATCGACCGGCGGGGAAACTTCAACCGGAGACGCGAGCGCGGCTTCAGCCACGGCCTCGCCCGGAGTTTCAACGGCGACGGGGCGCGCTACGTCGGCCAAAGCGAAAGCCGCCGCGCCCGGCGGGCGTGGTTTGAGTTCGCTCACGAAGGCTCTGATCGTGGCTGGCATCGCCATCGTGGCGGCGGGCGGCCTGCTCTTCTGGCAGGTGAAGGCGCGCAAGGATCGCGCGATCAATCTCACGGCGGAAGACATGTCGGAGATCGTCAAGACGATGATGCCGCCGCAGCAACTCGCCATGCTCGCCAACAATGAGGAGGAGCGCAAGGACATCGCCAAGCAGTTTCGCCAGTTGCTCGCCATCGCGCAGGACGCACGCGCCGCAGGGTTAGCCGACACGCCGGAGATGAAGCGGCAGCTTGAACTCGTGCGCACGTTCGTGCTGGCGCAGGTCTATGCGAAGAAGCAGCAGGAGGCGGGCGCAACCTCGCAGGAGCAGATCGCGCCGAAAGCTGAGATTGACAATTTCCTGAAAGAGCCGGGGCAGGACGTGAAGTTCGGCGAGTTCGTCAAGGACGTGCAGGAACTGGGGCTGTTGCCTTCGGCGCAAGGCTTGACCGACGAGCAGAAGGAACGCATCAAGACCGAACTCTGGGCGCCGACGCAGTTGCTCGCGCGCAAGGCTCTCGCCGCCGGGGCGGACAAAGAGCGCGCCACGCAGTTGTTGATTCAATTCCAGCAGGCGCAGGTGCTCGCCCAGAAGCACGCGCCGAAGATTATGGAGCGCACGAAGGCCACCGATCAGGAGATCGACGCCTACATCGCGCAGCACCCGGAGCTGGATTCCAAACAGACGCGCGCCAAGGCCGAAGACGTGCTCAAGCGCGCGCGCGCCGGTGAAGATTTCGCCGCGCTCGCCAAGGAGTTCTCCACCGACCCGAGCAACAAGGACAAGGGCGGCGACCTCGGCTGGTTCAAACGCGGAGCGATGGTGAAGCCATTCGAGGACGCGGCCTTCGCACTGCAACCCGGCCAGATCAGCGACATCGTGGAGACGCCCTTCGGCTTCCACATCATCCAGACGCAGGAACGCCGCACGGCGAAAGGCGAGGACGGGCAGGACGCCGAAGAGATACACGCGCGTCACATCCTGCTCAGCGCGGAAGGCGAGGGCGGACAGCAGGCCAACCCCTTCGCGCCGCCGCAGTCGCCGCGCGAAAAGGCGCGCGCCGCCGTCGAAAAAGAGAAGCGCGAAAAACTTCTCGAAGAGATCGCGCAGCGCACGGGCGTCACCGTGCCGGCTGACTTCAAAGTGGAAGTGCCGCCCATGCCGCCGCAGCAGATGAGACAGCCGCCCACCGGCGTGCCCGGAGGAGTGGAGGAAGGCTTGCCCGGTGAAGCCCCACCCGCACCGGCGCAGGAAGACGCGAAGAAGCCTGCGGCGAATCAGAATAAGTAAGGAAGCGGCCAGCCGTCAGTCGTCAGCTATTAACTACCGCCCGTCAAGTTAGCGATTGTCTTTGGATGTGTGGAAAGCTGGCGGCTGGCAGTTGGTAGCTGACGGCTCTTGCCATGCTCTTCGGTGATTACCGCGTGGAGATCGTGCCGGACACGGAATTTCGTCTGGACGGCGGGGCGATGTTCGGGGTCGTGCCGCGCGCCCTGTGGTCGCAAAGCTGCCCGCCCGACGAGCACAATCGCATCCGCATGAACATGAATTGCCTGTTCATAGAGGCGGGGCGCGAGCGGATCATCATCGAGACGGGCATCGGCGATAAATGGTCTCCGAAGCACGAAGCGATGTACGGCATCACGCGCCGGAGGCCGCTCGCGGATTCGGTGAAGGCCGTCACGGGTTACGACGCGGAAGAGATCACCATCGTCGTCAACACGCACCTGCATTTCGACCACGCGGGCGGCAACACGACGCTGGACGGGGCGGGTAAGATCGTCCCGGCGTTCCCGAACGCGCGCTACTTCGTCTCACGCGACGAATACGAACACGCCGAGTCGCCGCATGAGCGCGACCGCGCCAGTTACCTGCCGGAGAACTGGCAACCGCTCGGCGAGAGCGGGCAGTTGGAATTGAAGGACGCGGATTA
>DASPJG010000657.1:0-4825 GCA_035628755.1 Pyrinomonadaceae bacterium | reverse complement strand
GACGGGCGGGGCGAGTTTCCACTGGCGGTAGAGCGAGTGCAGGGCGCGCGCGCCCGAGACGGCGAACTTTGAAGGGAACGAGAAACGCGGCGCGGCAACTTTCGTCAAACGTTCGAGCCGCCCGAAAAACTTATCGAAAGTCCAGTTGGCCGCGCCGAGCAGGTAACGCTCTCCGTGCGCGCCGCGCGCCATCGCCGCGCGCATGGCCGTGGCCGCATCGCGCGCGTCAACAAAGCTCAAGCCTCCGCCCGGCACGGCCATGATCTTGCGCGCGAGGAAATCGAGCACGACCTTCGTCGAACTCAGACGCTCATCGCCGGGGCCGAGCAGCAAACTCGGGTTGACGATCACGAGCCGCCGCCCCGCGCCCGAAAAATGTTCCAGCGCGACGCGCTCCTGATAATACTTGCTCGCGTAGTAAGGCCAGCGCGCGATGATGTCGAGCGGCGGCGGCCAACTCTCGTTGGGCAGCGCGGTCGCGTCGTCCGTCACCGCAATCGTCCCGCTCGAAGAAGCGAGGACGATTGTCTTCACGCCCATCGCGGTCGCCGCTTCGCAGAGCACGCGCGTCCCCTCGACGTGCAACTCGTACATGCCGTGCGAGTCGTCCCGCCCGCGCGCAACGCGCCCCGCCAGATGGTACACGGACTCGACGCCGTCCAGCGCGCGCAGCACATCCGCCTTGTTCGTTACCGAACCCGTCGCCGTCTCGACGCCCGACTCACCGAGCCACGCCGGATTAGTCGTTGCCAGCACGCGCACGTTGCGCTCGCCCGCTTCGACGAGTTGGCGCACCAGATGCGAACCGAGAAAACCCGTCCCGCCCGTCACCAGAGTGTAGGCTCGCGCCCGTTTCACGAGCGCGGCGCTCGCGCCTTTCTGCGCCTTAGCCTTTGCCGGAGACTTCCGCGCCTTTGTTGTCGCTTTCCTTGTAGTCATAAATAAGAACGTGAATCGTGAATCGTCAATCGTGAATAGAAGGAAATAGGTTTTCTCTATTCACGATTGACGATTCACGATTGACGGCTTTTAACGATTGACGGCTTCCTAAACCGTTATTTCTTCTACGGGCGCGCCGCGACGTTCGGCGCGCCAGCGTTTGCGGAGGGCTTTGGCGTCGAAGTCGTGGCGCGTGCCGTCGCGCAGGTTCTCGACCTGATGATGGACGAAGGCCGCGATGAGCCTGTAAGACTCGGACTTCGACATTCCGCGCGTCATCTCTTCCAACTCCTCCACGCTCAGAAAGCGTCCGACGCGCGCCGCGATGTCGCGGCTCTTGAGCATGTTCGACCCCTTCGGCAAAGCCTCGTAAGTGCCGTGCAGGTAGACGGGCAGGATGCCGATGCGCGCCGTCAGCGCGAGGAAGCCGAGCACGGGTTTGAAGTCTGCCATCTCGCCCGTGACGGAGCGCGTGCCTTCGGGGAAGATGAGCGCGTTGTAGCCGCGTTCGAGGAACGAGAGCGCCTGCCGCAGCGATTTGCGGAGACTTCCGCTGCGCTCCATCGGGACGGTGTTCGTGAAATTGTCCATGTAGGCGCGCTTGAATTTGTTGTCGAAGAAGTAGTCGGCAGCGGCGAGCGCAACCATGTCGCGCCCGTGTTCGCCGAGCGCCATCTTGACAAGCCCCATGTCGAGGTGCGACGCGTGGTTCGAGGCGACGAGAAAATTCGTGTGGACGGGGATGTTCGATTCGCCTTCGATCTTCATGTGCAGGAACTTCTCGTAGAAGATGCGCTGCAAGGCGTCGAGCCCCTTGTTGCCCACGGTGCGCACGAGCGAGGGCACATAAATCTCGTCGTCGCCGCGCCGCGCGTCCTGTGCCTGCCTGCGCTCCGCTTCCTCGCGCTCGGCGGGCGTCGCCTGCCTCGTCACGACGCTTGCGAGTTCGCGCAAGTCCCGCACCTCGGTCAGCGTGTCGGGCGAGCGGAGCGTGCCGCCCGCCTGCTCGATGGCGGAGGCGAGTTCGACATACATCAAGCTGTCGAAGCCGAGATCGGCGAGGCGCGTGTCGAACGTGATCTCCGAGCGCGGGCGGTTGGCGACCGTGGCGACCACGTCGAGCAGCCACGCCGCGCTCCTGTCCTCGCGCACCTTCGCGGAGACCTGCGAAACCGAGCGCATACTCTGTTCGAGCACCTGCATGGCGGCGACCACCTCGCGGCGTTTGACCTTGCGCGTCGCCGTGCGCGGCAGTTCGCCGTCCCAGAAGTGCAGCGTCTTGACGCGCTTGAAGAAGGGCAGGGAGGAAGACACGTCGCGGAAGTGCTCCTCGATCTTGCGGCGAACCTCCTCGCGCGTGAGTGCGATGTCGTAGTCGTGGTCGGCGACGACCATGCACGCCACCTTTTCGCCGATGCCGTCCGGCAAACCGACGACGCTGAGTTCCTTGATGTAAGGTGAATCGGCATAGAGTTCCTCGATCTCGTCCGGGTAAACGTTCTTGCCGTTCGTGTCCACGATGATCTCTTTGGAACGTCCGACGAGGTAGAGATTGCCCTCGTCGTCGAGACGGCCTAAGTCGCCCGTGTAGAGCCAGCGGTTGACGAGGACGGCGCGCGTGGCCTCTTCGTTGTTGAAGTAGCCGCTCATCACGTTTGGCCCGCGCGCGACGACCTCGCCGATGCCGCTCGCGTCGGGGTCGAGAATTTTCACCTCGACGCCGGGCAGCGGCTTGCCGACGCTCATGGAGATCAATTTGTTTTGCGGGCGCGTGACGGTCAGGACAGGCGAGGCTTCCGTCAGGCCGTAGCCTTCAAGGATGGTGAAGCCGAGGCCGTGGAAATCCTTTTTGACATGCTCGTTCAAGGCCGAGCCGCCGCTGATCAGATAGCGGATGCGACCGCCCAGCCCCGCGTGGATCGGGCGAAAGATGATCTGGCCGAGGTTGAAGGGCGAATGATCGCGTATCCAACTGTTGGCCTCGATCAAGTAATCCGCCGTGTCGCCGACCCACTGGCCGCGCTCGCTGAAACGGCTCTTAATGCGGCGGTGCAGCAGTTCCCACAGCGCGGGCACGCCGACCATCCCGGTCACGTAACCGTTCTTGATCGCGCGGGTGAGTTCTTCGCTCGTCAGTTCCGGCAGGTAGGTGATCTGCGCGCCGCGCGAGAGCGGCGTCAGGAAGCCGGTGGAAAACTCGAACGTGTGGTGCAGCGGGAGGACGGAGAGCACGCCGTCCTTCGTCGTCATGTCGAAGATGGAGGCGAGCATCGAGACCATGCTCGTGAAGTTCCGGTGCGTGAGCATGACGCCTTTGGGCTGGCCGGTCGTGCCCGAAGTGAAGATGAGCGAGGCGGTCGTCTGCGGGTGGATTTTCGTGGGGAGCAGGGCGATGCGCGCGTCTTCGATCTTCTGCGGCGGCAGGGCGAAGATTTCCTCGAAACGCCAGAGGCGCGTCGTCTCCAGTTGTTCCTCACGCAGCCGCTCGGCGAGATCGTAGTGCTTTTCGCGCATCTCGTCGCTGATGACGAGGCCGAAGGCCTCGCTCGCGCGGATGAAGTTGACGATCTCGGTGGTCGAACTTTCCGGGTCAACCGGGACGCAGGTTGCGCCCGCCTTGAGCACGCCGAAATATGTCATGCCCCATTCGGGCGCGTTGTGGCTGAGCAGCACGACGCGATCCGAGGGGCGCACGCCCTCGCTTGCGAAAAACCCGGCGGCGCGCGTGGCGAGTTCGTGCAAATCGCGGTAGGTATACTGCTCTTTGCGCCCGTCGCGTTCGATGCGCATGGCGACGCGCGTCGCATAGCGTTTGGACGAAGTCTCGAAGAGTTCGAGCAGGTCGCGGTAAGTGTAGACGCGCTTCGGCTGCGCGCGCATGTCCTCTTCGAGTTGCGGGAAAATCCACTTCTTGAGGCCGGGGAAATGGATGTTCATCCAGTAGTCGTACCAGTCGAACTTTTCCGGGTGCCACGGCAGCAGATTCAACTCGTCCTTGCGGATGCGCGAGAAAAGCGAGCGCACGTTGTCGGCGCGGAAGATGTAGGCGTTCTCGACCATGAACGGGCGGAACATCTCGAAGGCTTCCTTCGTCTCGTGCGTCAACTCTTCGAGCCGCTCGACGTGCTTTTTCGCGTGATCCACAAACTCCGTCAGCCGACCGCCGCCCCAGCGCGGGCGCACTCGATCCAGCAGCGTCGAAGCGCTCTTGGCCGCCGCGTTGATCATCGGCGTCGAAGTCCGCTCGAAGCGCGAGGTGGTGACGGGGCGCGTCTCCATGCGCGAGGCGATCTCGTTGACGAGGCGGAACCCCGTCTCCTTTTCGTCGAAGTGCTTGCGCTTGTAGAGGCCGAGCATGCCGACGATGCGGCGCATGTCGTTCGGATTGCTGTCGCCCGTCGCGGCCTGGTAGACGAGGCGCGGTTCTTCGACGCACGCCTCGGCGGCGACGGCCAGCATCACGGCGGCAACCTGATCCACGGGCGTGATGTCCAGAATCAACTTCTCGTTGACGGGAATCTGCGTCTGCCCCTTGAGCGCGATGAAGATGAGCGGCGCGGTCGTCGTGAATCCCTCGTTCCACCCGGGGAACGGGTAGTCCTTCGCCGACTCGACGATTGACGGGCGCACGATGGAACGCACGATCCCCGTCTCCGCCGCGACGAGTTGTTCGCCGAGGCTCTTCGTATAAGTGTAGATGTTCGGCCAGCCCCACCATTCGGCGCGTTCGATGCCGAGGTCTGTGAGGCGCGTGCGCGTCCACACCTTGCGCTCGCGCGCGACGGCCAGCCCCATCGCGTCCAGATCATCGGCGTCGCGCCCCTCCTCGACGAGCCGCTTGCGCGCTCCCTCGCGGAAGCGCGCCACCTGCATCGCGTCTCTCGCC
>DASPJG010000656.1:0-9220 GCA_035628755.1 Pyrinomonadaceae bacterium | reverse complement strand
CAGCAGAAACTCACCGCCGCCGAAACCACCCCGCGCAACGACTTCTTCGGCAACGGCGTTGCCATCTCCGGCGACACCATTGCCATCGGCTCGCCCGCGCACGAGTTCCGTCCCGGCATCGCCAACCACGGCGCGGTCTATGTCTTCAGCCGAACCGGCTCGACGTGGACGCGCCAGCAGAAACTCGTCCACGGCGACGCAGGCCCGGACGCGCTCGGGCAGGCGGTCGCCTTCGACGGCGCGTCGATCCTTGCGGGCGCGCCCGCCAAGAACAGCGCGCGCGGCGCGGCCTACGTCTTCGCGCGCGAAGCGGTTGACCCGAACCGCATCAACGGCGCGGAGACCGGGCAGGTGAGTTTCTTCGGGCGCAACGTTGACATGGACGGCGACACGGCCATCGTCGGCGCAGACAACGACAGCGTTGACGGCACGTTCAACGGCACGAGAACAGGCGCGGCCTATATCTTCGTGCGCACGGGCTCGACGTGGACGCAGCAGGCGCGGCTCGTGCCAACCGATGGCGCGACCAACGATCACTTCGGCAACGACGTGGCGATCTCCGGCAACACAGCCGTCGTCGGGGCTTACGACCACAAGGTCGGCGCGAACAGCGGGCAGGGCGCAATCTACGTCTACACGCGCACGGGCAGCGCGTGGACGCTCCAACAAAAACTCACCGCCGACGACGGCGGGGCTTTCGACAATCTCGGCCTGAGCCTGGCGATTGACGGCGACACGATAGTTGCGGGCGCGGTGGGCGACGACATCCTTGCCACGAACGACAATCGCGGCTCAGCTTACGTCTTCACACGCACGGGCGCGACATGGACGCAGCAAGCGAAATTCACCGCGCACAGCGACAAGGCCGGAAACGGCTTCGGCACGGACGTGGCCGTCTCCGGCGACACGGTCATCGTCGGCCACCCGCTGGAGACCATCGGCACGACGCCGAATCGTGGCTCGGCTTACGTCTTCACACGCTCAGGCGCGACATGGACTGAGCAACAGCGTCTCTTTACGGCGACGGGAGAGAACGGCGACCTGTTCGGCATCGCCGTCTCGCTCGACGGCCAGACGGCGGTTGTCGGCGCGGCGGGCTTCAGCGCGGTCGGCAGCAAAGGAACAGCCTACGTTTACGTCCGCGCGAACTCCGCCTGGACGCTGCAACAACAACTGCTGTCGGACGACCTCAGCTTCAGCGACCAGTTGGGCAAGGCCGTCGGCATCAGCGGCGACACGATCATCCTCGGCGCGTTCGGCGACACGTTCGGCGAAAACAATTCCAATCAAGGCTCGGCCTACATCTTCAAACGCGCCGGCTCTAACTGGACGCAGACGCAAAAGCTGTTCGCCACCGATGGCGCGCAGGCCGACTTCTTCGGCGTCAGCGTCGCCGTCTCCGGCGACCACGCGATAGCAGGTGCGCACGGCGACGACGTGGCGGGTATGCAGGAGCAAGGCTCGGCCTACGTCTTCGCGCTCGGCGCGGCCAATCCAACGCCGACGCCAACCCCGACGGCAACTCCGACTCCCACGCCGACCGCGACCCCGACGCCGACTGCGACGCCGACGCCCAGCCCAACGCCGACGACGACGGCGACCGTGCAGTTCAGTGCGGCCACCTTCCAGTTCAACGAGAGCACGGAGCGCGCGACCATTACCATCGAACGCGGCGGCGACACGACGGGCGCGGCATCCGTCGAGTTGCGCACGACCGATGACCCGGCGGCTGTCAGGTGCGACGACATCGTGAACAACGCGGGCGCGGCTTACGCGCGCTGCGACTACGCCACGACCGTCGAAACCGTCTCATGGCCGGCGGGCGATGCGCAGCCGAGACAAATTTCCATTCCGCTCATCAACGACGCGCACGTCGAAAGCGCGGAACAGGTTCAACTGCGCCTCGTGAGCGCGCAGGGTGCGAGCGTGGGCACTCCCTCGACCGCCACGCTCATCATTCTCGACAACGACGATGGGCAATCCGCCAATCCCATTTTCACCAGTTCCTTCTTCGTGCGCGTGAATTATCTCGATTTTCTCTCGCGCGAGCCGGAAGCGGGCGAGCCGTGGACGGCGGTGCTGAACAACTGCTCGAACGTCAACAACAATCCCGAGTGCGACCGCATCACGGTCTCGTCGGCCTTTTTCCGCTCGGTGGAGTTTCAGCTTAAAGGACTCTACGTGTATCTCTTCTACAAGTCGGCGTTCAATCGCCGCCCGGTTTACGACGAGGTCATCCCCGACCTGCGGAGCGTCACCGGGCAGACGCCCGAAGAGGTCTACCAGAAAAGAGCCGCCTTCGCCGAGTCGTTCGCCGCGCGTCAGGAGTTCGTGAATCTTTACGGGGCATTGAGCAATCAGGCTTTCGTCGACACGCTGCTCGGGCGTTACTCTTTGCAGCAGATCACGACCGAAAATCCCGCGTCGCCCGACGACGTGGCGCAGGTCACGCTCACCCGCCAGCAACTCGTTGACGGCCTGAATTCCGGCTCGCTTACGCGCGCGAAGGTGCTCCGCGCGCTCGTGCAAAGCAGTGAGGTCGAAGCCGCCGAATTCAACGGCGCGTTCGTGGCGATGCAATACTATGGCTACCTGCGCCGCACGCCGGAAGAGGATGGCTACAACAACTGGCTCAACCACCTGAACAACAACCCCGGCGACTTCCGCACGATGGTTAACGGCTTCATGAACTCCGTCGAGTACCGGCTGAGATTCGGGCGGCCTTAAGCGGGTGGAAAATGTACGAGAGAGGCCGCCCGGGTTTTTACACCCGGGCGGCCTCTTCGTCTCCACAATTCAGGCGCAATAGGCGGAAACGGAATGAAAGAGAGTATCCGGCTCTGCGTGAGTGTGAAGCGTAATTAAGATCACCGGTTAACCGCACGCTCCGTCTCATCCGCCCTTTCGGCTGTTGTCGCGGCCTGCTTTTCTGAGCCTGCGGCTTCGCACTTGGAGATGTTGAGCGCGGAACGAATGAGCGCAAGGTGGGAAAAACCCTGCGGGTAGTTTCCCAACAATTCGCCGCTCACCGGATCGATCTCTTCCGCTAACAGGCCGAGATCATTAGCGTAGCTCACTATTTTTTCAAACAACGCACGGGCTTCCTCCGCGCGCCCCTGCATCGCAAAATTATCCACCAGCCAGAAGCTGCACAGGGCGAAGGTCGCCTCGCTTCCGGGCAGTCCATCGTCCGTCAAATAACGATAGACGAGGCCATTGGAAGTCAGGCGTTCCTGAATCTGTTCGACGGTTGATAGCACTCGCGGATCGTCGGCGGGCAGGAATCCCGTCAGCGGGATGACGAGCGCGCTGGCGTCGAGTTGGGTTTCGCCGAAAGCCTGTGTAAAAGCCCCGACCTCTTCGTTATAACCTTCCGTCAGAATCGCCCGGCGTATCTCTTCCCTCGATCTTCTCCACTGCTCAATATCGGCCTCCGCCTGCGACTGTTCCGCCATTTTGATGGCACGGTCGAGCGCGACCCAGCACATCAGCTTCGAGTAGAGGAAATGGCGCGCGCCGCCCCTTACTTCCCAAATTCCGTAATCAGGCTCGTGCCACCTCTGGATGGTCTGCTCCGCCATGAACTTGACCTCGTCCCACCACTCCGTTCGCACCGCGCTCTTCGTCCTCGTATGGTAGAGGTGAACGGCGTCCAGAACTTCGCCGTAGATGTCCAATTGTTTCTGCTCGAACGCGGCGTTGCCGACTCTCACCGGACTCGACCTGCGATAACCTTCCAGATGATCCAGAGTGTGTTCGGGAATCTCAGACTCGCCATCAATCGTGTACATGATCTGGAGCTTGCCGCGACAGGTGATGCACAGGCGGTCAATCCACTCGAAAAAATCCGTCGCTTCTTCCGTGTAGCCGAGCAGTTGCAGCGCGTAGAGAATGAGCGCGGAATCACGCAGCCACGTGTAGCGATAGTCCCAGTTGCGCACGCCGCCGATCTGCTCGGGCAGCGAGGTCGTGGGCGCGGCGACGAGCGCGCCCGTCGGCTCATACGTCAGCAGTTTGAGGGTGAGCGCGCTGCGGCGTACGAGGTCGGCATACTGCCCGTCATAACGGCAGGTATGCCACCATTCGCGCCAGTAGGCGAGCGTTCTTTCGAGTTCCGCGTCGTATACCGGCGGCGCGTCCGTGGTGTCTTGCCCGCTGCCATCCGGGGAGTAGGCGAGCGCGATCCAGATGCGCTCCTGAGATGACACCTGTAAGCGGCCTGTGAGCGCGCCGGAATCATCGAATTGCAACCGGGCGGGACAACTGAGCGTGAGCCTTTCATCGCCCGCCCGCGCGACCGCGCCGTGTTCGTGCGGAGCGAGAAGCGTATCGGCGAGGGCGAAATTGAAGGTCGGACGAAAGCTGATCTCCACGTCGGCCTTTCCTTCGAGTCCTTCGACGAGGCGGATGATCTTGTAGCCGGGCGCGATGTCCTCGCCGCGATGACTTTCTGTTAGTCGCTCGACCGGCATGAAATCGGTGAGACGAAACTTGCCCCCGTCAGTCTCGAACGTGGTGGCGAGCACGTTTGTCGAGTGGATATAAGAGCGCGCGGCGTTGTGATCCCCCGTGGGGCCGACGCGAAACCAGCCGCCTTTGCGAGCATCGAGAAGGCGGCAGAAGATGGCCGGGCTGTCAAAACGCGGCCAGCAGCACCAGTCAATCGAGCCGTCGCGCGCGACGAGCGCGGCTGTGTGTGCGTCGCCGATGAGCGCGTAATCCCCTATCGGGCGGTAGTCTTTTGGATGAGTATTGCTCGCTTTGTTAACTTGTTGCATTTCCTCTGCCCCTGCTTCACAGTCTCGAAGAGTCCTTTGCATCCGGTAGCGACGGCTTCCTGACTATCCTCTACAAGTGTTGCAAGATAATGCTATTGACGCAATCGATTGCGCTGAATAATAGCCTGTTTGCCTTGATAAAGCGTCTTCGGAAGCTATTGTAATAGATGAATATTTTAGGGTTATCGGCCTAATTAGTCAAAAATGTCATTGACTAATTAGGCCGATGACCCTATCATGCGTTTTCCCCTTTCGGTCGTGTGCTGGAAACGAGAGCCGCATCGCGGAAGCGTTTAAAGGAGTTTTACCCGAACAGAAGATGAGGCTTTATACGAGAGCGTCGTGTTGGATTCATTAAAGCTTCATTGGCCTGAGTATTTGATGGAGGCCGCCGGACTCGCGGGCTTCATCATCGGGGCGGGACTCCTTACCACGCTGCTTGAACACCCGGACTCACCCGTTCATCAATCGATGGGGCAGCAGCCGTTGTTGCGCCGCGTGCCGCTCGGTTTATGTCTGGGGGCTTATATCGTTGGAGTGGTTTACTCGCCGTGGGGTCAGCGGTCAGGGGCGCACATCAATCCGGCGGTGACGTGGACTTTCTTTCGTCTCGGAAAGATCGAGTTGTGGGACGCTCTTCTCTACACGCTCGCGCAATTTGCCGGAGCCATCTTCGCGGCACAGTTAATGAAAGCGATGCTCGGACGATGGTACGCGCATCCGTCTGTCAACTACACCGTGACGATGCCCGGTCGGGGAGCGGCAGGAACGGAACTCGCTTTCGTGGCTGAGTTCATCATCTCTTTCGTGTTGATGTTCGTGGTGCTGCTCGCCGTCAACTCGAAGCGTCTGGAAAAACTGGCGGGATTGTTCGCGGGTCTTCTCATCGTGATTTACCTGATCGTCGAGACTCCGTATTCGGGCATGAGCATGAACCCGGCGCGCAGCTTCGGTTCGGGTCTCGCGGGGCGGCAGTGGCCTGACTGGTGGGTATATTTCACCGCTCCGCCGCTCGCCATGCTGTTCGCGGCGGAAGTTTACCGGCGGCTCAGGCGGGGTCAGATGACAGGCTGCGCGAAGCTCTACCACTGCCGGGGCAAGCCCTGCATCTTCTGTGATCACAAGGAAGGGCCGCAATACCCGGTAGAGGAAGCGGCTGTGCGATAGGCAATTTGAGTTGCAGGGCTGAACGCTGGCAGGCGCGTTGATTATTTATGTGCATTAACGGGGAGACGAATTTATGAGTAGTGAAGAGCAACGTCCGAAGTCGGAAGATATTCGCGGTCAAAAGCTTCCCTACCCGGCGAAGCAATCGGAGATGAACCCGCCGCCCGATAGTGATCTCTCGAACTACAAAGCGGCGGGCAAGCTCACAGACAAGGTCGCGCTGATCACGGGCGCGGACTCCGGCATCGGTCGCGCCGTGGCGATTGCTTTTGCGATGGAGGGAGCGGACGTGGCGATCCTTTACAACGAGAACGACGAGGACGCCCAGATGACGCGCTCTCTGGTAGAGGCGAAAGGACGGCGTTGTCTCGTGATTAAGAGCGACGTGCGCGACTCGGAGGCGTGCCGCGCGGCTGTCAGGCGGACGGTGGATGAGTTAGGCGCACTGAATATCCTCGTCAACAATGCCGCCTACCAGATGGCGCAGCAGAAGTTTGAAGACGTAACGGAAGAACAGTTTCGCCGGACTTTCGAGACGAACATCTTCGGCTACTTCTACATGGCTCAAGCCGCGCTGCCGCATCTCTCCGAGGGCGACGCGATCATCAACACCGGCAGCATCGTCGGCCTTGTCGGCCACCCGTTGCTGGTGGATTACACCGCCACAAAGGGAGCGATACATGCGTTCACCAAGTCGCTCGCCTTGAACCTCGGCGAGCGCGGTATCCGCGTCAACTGCGTCGTGCCCGGCCCCGTCTGGACGCCCAACATCCCGGCGACGATGCCGTTTGATGAAGTTGAAAATTTCGGCCACGAGGTCGCGCTCAAAAGGCCGGGACAGCCCGAGGAACTCGCCCCGGCCTACGTGCTGCTCGCATCGAGCGACGGCAGCTTTATGACCGGCAGCTTGATTGAAGTTACGGGCGGCAAGCTGTCGAGCAGCTAAGTAAGCCATGACGCCCAAAACCTACCCGCGCGGCACGGTTCGCGCCCTCGTTGATACGGACTTCATCACCCCGGCCACGCGCGAGGTACTCAAGTCGCGGCTCGTGCCGGATGATGCCCCGCCGCCGCCCGATTCAAAGCCACGCTTTTTCGACGCCGAATCATTCGACACTCTCCGCGCGGCCTGCGCGCGACTGATCCCGCAAGTTGACCGCCTGCGTCCGGTTGATCTGGCCGGGGCTATCGACGAGCGTTTAACCGACGGCCAGTGCGATGGTTGGCGTTATAGCCAGATGCCACCTGATGGAGAGGCATACCGGCGCGGGTTGCGCGGGTTGAACGAGAGCGCGCGTGCGATGTTCGGCATGGCTTTTTATGAGCTTGATGCGTCGGGGCAGGATGCGGTTCTGCTGGCGGTGCAGCGTAATGAGGCACAAGGGCGGGCGTGGATGACTATGCCTGCTCACCGTTTCTTCGAGGAACTTCTGGCGGAACTCACCGAGTGCTATTACAGCGACCCGTTGACACAGGAAGAGATCGGCTATGTCGGATTTGCCGACGCGCATGGCTGGCAGGCCATCGGCCTGAACGAACTTGAAGCGCATGAGCCGCGCGGGCTTGAGGACACAGCAGATGGAGGAGCGGGAGACGCCACACGAAGATGAGTTGCGAGGGAGCGCGGAGACCGGCCTCCACGGCCAACCGCGCGGGATGCGATTCTATTCGACGAGCGAGGCGGTGGACGCCGTCGTTATCGGCACGGGAGCGGGCGGTGCGCCGCTCATGGCACGGCTCGCCAAAGCGGGCTTGAGCGTTGTCGCGCTCGAAGCCGGAAAGCACTGGTCTCCCTCCCGTGATTTCGCCACCGACGAGCGCGCGCAAGCGAAGCTCTTCTGGAACGACGAGCGACTGAGCGCGGGCGACGACCCCTTACCCTTCGGCAACAACAACTCCGGCACGGGCGTCGGCGGTTCGACGCTGCATTACACCGCCTATGTCCCCAGAGCGCAGCCCGACGACCTGCGGCTGCACACAGAGTTCGGCGTCGGGGCGGACTGGCCTCTCGAATACGCCGACCTCGAACCCTATTACGATGAGCTTGAGCATTTCCTCGGCGTCTCCGGGCCAGACGTGTATCCGTGGGGGCCGCCGCGTCGCACGAAGTATCCGCTCGCGCCGCTCCCCTTGAACGGCGCGGCGCAGTTGATGCAACGAGCCTGCGCCGCGCTCGGCATCCGCACGTCGCCCGCCGCCAACGCCGCGCTCTCCGCTCCCTACTTTCAAACGGGCGTCGGCTGGCGCGCGGCCTGTACGAATCGAGGTTTCTGTCAGGCCGGATGCAGCACCGGAGCGAAAGCGAGCATGGATGTCACATTCGTTCCGGTAGCTATCCGCGCCGGAGCGGAAGTGCGCGCCGGGTGTTTTGTGACACGCCTTGAGACGGATCGGGCGAAGCGCATCACCGGCGTTGTTTATGTCCGCAACGGAAGAGAGGAACGCCAGTTGTGCCGCCAGGTCTTCCTGTGCGCGGGCGGAATCGAAACGCCGCGCCTGTTGCTCATCAATAATCTCGCCAATTCGAGCGGGCAGGTGGGGCGCAATTTCATGGCGCACACGGGCATTCAGGTGTGGGGGCAATTTGCGGAAGATGTACGGCCATACAAAGGCATTCCGGGCGCGTTGATCTCTGAGGATATGCACCGCCCTGCGGACGCGGATTTCGCCGGAGGCTACCTGTTGCAATCACTCGGCGTGATGCCGGTTACTTACGCCTCGCAGATGGCGCGCAGCCGCGGGCTGTGGGGCGCGTGTTTGCGTGAACACATGCGCGGATACAATCACACGGCGGGCATCAACATCCTCGGCGAGTGTCTTCCCTCTCCGCACAATTACGTCGAGTTGTCGGATGAACTCGACGCGCGCGGTCTGCCCAAGCCGCGCATCTATTTCACCAATGGCGAAAACGAGCGGCGCATAAACGCCCACGCGGAAAAATCAATGCGCGAGATTTGGACGACGGCGGGCGCGCGCGACATCTGGGTCTACCCGCGCAACGCGCACATCATCGGCACATGTCGCATGGGCGCTGATGCGGAAAACTCGGTAGTTGACCCTGAGAGCCGCGCCTTCGATGTGCCCAATCTCTACATCGCGGACAACTCGATTTTTCCGAGCGCGTTGAGTTGTAACCCGTCGCTCACGATCATGGCTCTCTCGCTGCGCACCGCCGATCTTTTTTTGCGGCGCGCACGTCGTTCCGAGAATTAACACAAGGTACAAATGGCAAAGAAAGGTTTCCTCGAAATCGTCAAGCGCGAGCGTGGCACGAG
>DASPJG010000655.1:0-3017 GCA_035628755.1 Pyrinomonadaceae bacterium | reverse complement strand
GCGCAGAATCTCACGCCGGGTCGGGTCTGCTGGCGAGAGCCCGCGCGTGGCTCGCGCTCGCGCTCGTCGCTCCGCGCTTCAGCCCCGCGTTCACGGCGGCCTTGCTGCTAGTCGCCATCGGCTTGACGGCGACCGTCATGCGCTACTCGAACCCGCAGCCCGGCCAGCCAACGAGCGAACTTGCCGGAGGCGCGCCGACGCTCACGCCAACCCCTGTGAACGTCGTGCGGCAGCCGACGCCGGAAGCGACCCCGGCCACCGGGCAGCAAAACGCAGCGTTGGCCGAACCGACAGGCGAGCAACCGGGTGAACGCGAAAAAACCGTGCAGCCCGCATCGCCGCGCAGGCGCGACGCGCAACGCCAGCCCGCCGTCCTGTCAAACGACCCGGCGCAAATGTTAGCCGCCAGCCAGAACAACGAGGTCGTCAGGCGGCAGCGCGCCACCGAGCGGCTCGTCCGCGAGGCGGAATCGAAATATCTCGCCGCGATCCAAATGCTGTCGGAAGACGTGAACCGCAAACGCACGCAACTCGACCCGCAGGTGGCCGCGCGCTTTGACGAAACGCTCGCCACCATCGACCGCTCCATCGCGGAGACGCGCCGCACCGTGCTCCAACAGCGCAACGATCCGGTCGCCGTCCAGTACATGCTCTCGGCCTATGCCAAGAAAGTCGAAGTGATGCGCGAGATGGCGACGCTCGACTGACAGGCTCCGAATCTCTCGAAATCGTAATTTGAACCTCTTTTGCTCCGAAGTATTATGAACAAGAAAACTCTGACAGCTTTAATCGTTGCCGTCGCCATGATTCACGGCGCGGCGTGGCAGGCAAGCATGCACGCGCGTGCGCAGGAAGCTCCCGCCGCCCCTGCGCCGCGCACGCCGGGCGGCTCGGTCTCGATCAACAATCAGGCGGGGCGCGTGCAGATCAAACTCGAACGCGGCAGCCGCGTCGCCATCAGCAACCGCTACGGGCGCATCACGATCACGGGTTGGAACGGCGACACGGTTGAGGCCACGGCGTCGAGCGAGCGCGGCGCGGAGGCCGTGCAGGTCGAGATGACCGCCGACCCGTCGGGCGCGCAAAACGTGCTCACGCTCACCGTGCCCGGACGACCCGGCCAGCGCGCGCCGTTCCCGTTCGTTTACGCAGCCCCCGACATAAAACTCAAGCCTTACGTTTTCGGAAACCGGAACACCAACCCGTCCCCGGCCACCGCCCCGCAGGCACAGGGCGGGACGACGCCCGCCGCAAAAGTTAAGCCCGCGAAGCCCGTCAAGAGCAAGCCGCAGCGCGACGATAATAACGACGACAGCAACGTCATCATCATCCCCGTGCCCGACATCCCGGAAGCTCCTGATGCGGTCGTCGCGCCTGCCGCGACGCCGGGACAGCCCGCGACGGCGGCGAGAAGCACGGTGCGCGGCAGCGGCGCGCGCCCCGGCAGCGGCATCGCTACGGCGATGGGCGCGCTCGCCAGCGAGAGCATCAACCTGAACGTGCGGATGCCGCGCTATGCCCTGCTCGACGCCATCGAAGTGCGCTCCGGCGACGTGAACGTCTCGGACATAGATGGCCCCGTCTCGATCTCTAGCGGCAGCAGCAATGTCACCGTCAACCGCGTCGGCGCGCTCGAAGTGCGCTCGCGTTCGGGCAACATCAACGTGGACGGCGTCGAGGGTCTGGTCTACATCGTCGCGTCGAGCGGCAAGATCGTCGTCCGCCGCGCGGGCGGCGACGTGCGCGCCACGTCCATCAACGGCGACATCAACATCCAGTGCGTCAGGGGTCGCGTGGACGCCAGCAACGCGCGCGGCGGCATCATCCTCAACGCCATCGAGGGCGACGTGGAAGCTTCCACCACCGACGCCGACATCAACTTCACGGGCGCGTTGCGGCGTGAAGGCCGCTACCGCCTGAAGTCGATGGAAGGGCGCGTCATCATGGCGATCCCGGAAAGCTCGCCGGGCTTCACGGCCATTCTCGCCTCTTACAACAACGACGTGGTGACGACCTTCCCGGTCAGCACCGAGGTGCTGACGGGCGGCAGCACGCGCGCCAACCGCCGCGTCGTGGTCAAGCAGGGCGACGGGCTGGCGCAGATCACGCTCGACTCCTTCGGCCAGCCGGTTTACCTGACCAAGCTTCCGTCAGGCTCCGCCACTACCTGCAAGTAACTCATAGAGAGGTAAACAGAGATGAAACTCAGACTACTCGGCGCATCCCTCGTCGCCACGGTCGCGGTCGCGGCGTCGCTCTCCGTGACGGGCTGGCACGCGCAGGCGCAGGAAAAAGAGAAGGGCAAAAGCAGAACGCCGGAGGCGAGGGTCGCCCCTGAAATCATGGTCGAGCCGCCGGAGTGGCCGGTCATGATGCCGATGCCCGCCATCGCCCCTGTCGCCATCTCCGACTTCAACTTCGAGATGCCCGATATCAATATCGACATGGGCGGCGACTGGTTCTTCAACGACGACGACGGCGACCAGCGCACCGAGCGCGAAGAGTTGCGGCAGACATATCAACTCTCCCCCGGCGCGCGCGTCGAACTCTCGGACATCAACGGCTCGATTGACGTTGATACCGCCGAAGGCAACACCGCCGAACTGCGCATCACCAGCTACTCGCGCGACCCGAACCCGCGCAAGCTGGATGTCGCGCAGACCGCTTCGGGTCTCGTCGTGCGCGGCGAGCCGCGCCGGAAGGGCGACGGCGACTTGATGAACTTCGACCACACGACTTATCGCGTCGCCCTGCGTTTGCCGCGCCGCGTCGAGTTGACGGTCAGGGGCGCGAGCGGCAGCGTCCGCGTCGGCGAGTTGGACGGCGCGGTACGGCTGGCGAACGTGAGCGGGAGCGTCGGCGTGGCGCAGGCCGCGGGGTCGGCGGAGGTATCGCAGGTGAGCGGCAGCGTGACGATGAAGATGTCGAAATTAGGGGCGGGCGGCGTGCGTATCGAAAACGTCAGCGGCAAAGTCTCGCTCGGCTTTATGGACGATGTGAACGCGGATTTGCACACG
>DASPJG010000654.1:0-4756 GCA_035628755.1 Pyrinomonadaceae bacterium | reverse complement strand
GCGCCACGACTGGATGACGGTGTCGCGCGGCAAGCCCGGATGCAGAATCTCGTCCCAGCCCACCATCCGCTTGCCGTGCTTCTGGAGAATCTTCGCGATGCGCCCGTTGAAGTAGGCTTGCAGCCCGTGCTTGTCCTTCAGATTGTTCTTGGCGATGAAGGCTTGAATCTGTGGGTTGAGCCGCCAGTGTTTGCCCGTCACCTCGTCGCCGCCGATGTGCATGTAGGCGTCGGGAAAGAGCGCGGCCATCTCGCCGAGGAATTTGTCTAAGAATTTATAGGTCTCTTCAAGCGTGGGGTTCATCGCCGCGTCGTGGACGCCGAAGCGACGCTCGATCTGGTAAGGGCCGGGCGCGCTGGCGAGTTCCGGGTGGCCTGCGAACCAGGAGGTCGTATGGCCGGGCACGTCGAACTCGGGCACGACGCGGATGCCGCGCTCGCGCGCGTAGGCGATGATCTGGCGAATCTCGTCCTGCGTGTAGTAAAGCCCGTCCGATCCCATCTGGTGGAGACGTGGGAAGGATTTGCTCTCGATGCGGAAGCCCTGATCCTCGGTCAGGTGCAGGTGCAGGACGTTGAGCTTGACGGCGGCCATGCCGTCGAGGTTGCGCTTGATGACTTCAATGGGCTGCCAGTGGCGTCCCACGTCGATGAGCAGCCCGCGCCAGGGGAAACGCGGTCTGTCCCTGATGCGCGCCTCTGGGATGAAGTAGCCGCCCGCGTCGCCGCTGAGAAGTTGGAGAAACGTCTCCAACCCGCGCAACGCGCCCACCACCGTCGGGGCGTTGATCACGACCTGCCGCTCCGACACTTCCAGCGTGTACGATTCGTCCTCTTCGAGCGACGCGACCGCCGCCCTGCCCGCGCCCCCGCACTGGACGACGAGGTTCGCCGCGCCGGGGACGCTCGCCAGACCGCGCGCGAATTCCAGCCCCGTCCGGCTCTCCAATCTTCTGAGCGCGCGGGCGACGCCCGCCAGCAGGCGTTCGTCGCTATGCCCCTGTATCGCCGCCGTGAAAGAAGCTTCGACCTTCATGCGCCCTCTCAAGATGTTCACGGAAGCGGGCACGGGCATGAGGCTATGTCTGGCAGCGAGAGCGGGCGTCGGTCGCGCCTGCTCCTGCGCGCGGGCGTGGATGGCAGGCAGGAGCAGCAGTAAAGGCAAGAGGTATCTGGCGTATCTTATTCCGGCTGGCATAAGGTGAAAATTCTTTCCTTCAAGGGTGACGGGATCGTGCTCGCAGTGCGTGCGTGGGTTTATAACATAACGGCTACGCACGGCGAATCGGGACTCTGCGGCGCGAGTCGTTTGACAACCTGCCGCGAACCTGTGTAAAGAGATCGAATGACAACTAAACGGCTCTTCATCTTATTCTTTTTCTGCCTGCTCGCCTTCGGCAACAACCCGAACCTTAACGCTGCGCCGCCGCAGCCCGAAAAAATCAACTTCGTCGCGCAATCAACTAACCCGGCCAGATCAAGCAACGACGCGCAATCCGGCATGCCGCTCGGCGTCGCCGTCGAACGCGGCGCGCTTCAGTTAAAAGCCGGGGCGGGAGCGGTCGTCTCAAACCTGAGAATCCGCCTGCGCCACGGCGACGGCTCTACGTCCACACTCTACGACCTCGAATTGGCGGGGCAGGACGCGGGCGACGACAAGGCCGGACGCTTTGAACGCCTTCGTTATCGCCTGAAACCGGCTGCCGCCGCGCCGGGCGCGCCCCCCGTGGCTGCGCCGACGCTACAGGCCACGCTCGAACTGCGTCGCTACCTTAGCCCGGAAGTGCTGGTCGCCTCGCTCGATTACGACGGCCCCGCGCTCGCCGCGCGCGACGGCGTTCAACTCGTCATGGGTCTCGACAACTTCGCGCGCGGCATGGCGCACAAGCGGTTTAAGCTCTACTGGACTGCGCCTGCCTTCATCTCCGACCACCGGCTTCTCTCGCCCGCCAACGTCCTGCTCCTCTGGCAGCAAACCGCAGGCGACGCCTATCACCTGATGATCCCGCTGGCGGGCGGCGGGATGGTCTCCGAGGTCGGAGTCTCCGAGATCGAATATCGCCCCGAGTTTCGCGTCTCGGCTTCCAGCCACGACCCGCGCCACGCGCCGCGCCGCGTGCCTCTCTTCGCTTACGCCACTTCGCGCGACCCCTATCAACTGCCGCGCGACGCCTACCAGACGGCTTTCGCCTCAACCGAACAGTACGGGCAACTGCGCTGGCAGAAAACTTTGCCGGAGCCGTTCGGCTGGCTCGGCTGGTGCTCCTGGAACGCCTACCAGCAGACGGTGGACGAGGGGAAAATTCTGGCGAGCGCGCGCTCGCTCAGAGATAAGCAGATTCGGGTCGGGTTCATGCTGATCGACGACGGGTGGCTCACGGTCAAAGGGCAAAAACTCGCCGGGTTCGACGCCGACCCGGCCAAGTTCCCGCGCGGTCTCGGGGCAACCGCCCGCGCGCTGCGCGAGCAATACCGCATCCCGCACCTCGGCGTCTGGCACACGTTTCAAGGCTACTGGACGGGCGTTGATCTCGACTCCCCGCTCGCGCGCGACTACCAGCTTTTTCGCGGGCGCGAGGGCAATGCCCTGCCCGACCCGCGCGAAGGCCGGGGCGCAAAGTTTTACGCCGACTGGTACGCCCGGTTAAAGGAATGGGGCTTCGACTTCGTCAAGGTTGACGGGCAGGCGAACAACGTCAAATTCACCGACGGCCTGATGCCGCTCTTCGCCTCCGCCAGCGGCTCGCAACGCAACTTGCAGGAGGCCGCGCAGCAGCATTTCAGCTATCGCAGCGACGGCGAGCGTCGCGCCGACGGCGTGGGCGTGATCAACTGCATGGAGATGACTTTGGAGAACGCCTACAACTGGCGCACCTCGAACGTCGCGCGCAACAGCGACGACTACCTCCCCGAAGTCGCGCACAACTTCAAAGACCACATTTTCCAGAACGCTTACAACGCCTACTGGATGGCAAACTTCGCCTACCCGGACTGGGACATGTTCCAGTCGCACGACGCCAACGGCGAGTATCACGCCGTCGCCCGCGCCGTCAGCGGCGGCCCCATCTACTTCACGGACGAACCGGGCAAGGAGCGCGCCGAACTGCTGCGCCCGCTGGCCTTCTCGGACGGGCGTCTCCTGATGCTCGATGAGCCCGGACAGGTGACGCGCGACCTGCTCTTCACCGACGTGTCGCTGCAACCCGCCGCGCTCAAAATCTTCGGGCGCATCACGCGCCCCGGCCTCTCGGCGGGCATGGTCGGCGCGTTCAACGCCAACAAGACCGCGCGCCTCGCGTGGGGCGCGCTCACGCCCGGCGACGTGGAAGGACTCACGGCGGGCGCGGCGGGCGTAGCGGTTTACCGGCGCAGCGACGGGGCGGTGAGTGTGCTGAGAGGCGGCAACCCGGTCAGTTCTCTCACGCTCGCGCCGAACGGGTTTGATCTGTTTACGCTGTCGCCCGTCGAGCAGGGTGTCGCCGTGTTCGGCCTGCTGGACAAGTATTTAGGCCCGGCGGCGGTCGTCTCCCAAAGCCTTCAGGGTCGTCAGGTCGAAGTCCGCTTACGCGAAGCGGGCGACTTCGGGGCGTGGCTCGAACGCGCCCCGGCACGGGTCGAACTCGACGGGAAACTCCTGCCCGCCGCTGCCTACAGTTACTCGCGCGGCCTGCTGCGAGTCCCGCGAGCGAGCTTTGGCGCGCGCGGCGGAGAGGTGCGGCTGCGCATTCAACTCGCGGCGCAACGTTAGTAACACACGCGGCGCGACTTGATTTTGCGCGAAAGCTAAAAGGGCTGACCCCAAACAGGGTCAGCCCTTTTAGCTTCCGGGTAATCGGCCTTAGAAGTTGAACTTGAAGCCGAGTTGGACTTGGCGCGGGATGTTGCGCTGCCCGTTGTTGGGGTTCAAGACGCCGAAAGTGTTGCTCGTCGCGCTGCCCGAGTCCGGGCCGCCGAAGAGCGGCGTGTTGAAGACGTTGAAGGCTTCCAGACGGAACTGGAAGCGCAGACGCTCCGTGAAAACGAACGTTTTGTTCAGAGCCATGTCGAACGTCGTCGCCGTAGGCTCGCGCAGGTTGCCCAACCGGAGCGGGGACGTGCGCAGCGTGTTGCCCGTGTTGCGCTCGGCGAACGCCGGATTGCTGCAAGGCTGCTGGACGCGCTGGCCGCTCGCGTTGGTGACGAATTGCGTGGTCGTGCCGTTCAGCCTACGCACGCAGTTGTTGATGTAGGTCGCCGTCGTGCCCGCGAGGTTAGGGTTGCTGAAGGACGAATCCGCGATCCGCGGGTCGGCGATCAGGTCGGCGTTGCCCGGCAGGTTGATCGGACGACCGGAGCGATATGTGCCGATCACGCTGTACTCGAAACCGCCGAGGATCAGGTTTGCGGCGCGGCCTGCGTCGCCGAAGAAGCGTTGACCGTTGCCGAAGGGCAACTGGTAAACCGCGCTTACCACGAGGACGTGCGGGGTGTCGAAATCCACGACCGCTCTCGTCGGCTCGGTGTCCTGATCGTTGAGGAAGCCGAGCGCGCCGATGTTCTTCGAGAAGGTGTAGGAGACGACGCCGACCAGCCCGCGGCTCAAGCGTTTTTCGAGGCTCGCCTGCAACGAGTTGTAGTCGAGCCTGCCGACGTTCTCACCCACAATCGACACCGCGCCGAACTGCGGGAACGGAACCAGCAAGTTGCGCCGCGCAATCGTCGGGGCGTTTAAGGTTGCGTTCCCCGGAATGAGTCCGGCGAAAGGGTTGGTCACGGTG
>DASPJG010000653.1:0-3930 GCA_035628755.1 Pyrinomonadaceae bacterium | reverse complement strand
CAGAGGAACAGGATCGCGAACAGCACCCACGCCTCCAACCCGACATGGTTCGTCGCCGCCGCCCAGCCGAGGAGCGGCGGGACTGCTCCGGGGAAAGCCCCGACGAGCGTGGAGAGCGACGTTCTCGTCTTGAGCGGCGTGTAGCACAGCAGGTAGCCGACGATGACCGTCGCGCCGCAGAAGGCCGAGAGCACGTTGACGAACGCCGCCAGATAAATCTCCGCGCCGACGGTTAAGCCCAGACCGAAGACGAGCGCGGCGCGGGGCGTCAGCGTACCGAGCGGGAGCGGGCGGCGGGCGGTGCGTCGCATCAAACGATCCAGATCGCGCTCCATCCATTGATTGAGAGCGGAGATGCCGGAGCACAGCAGGGCGACGCCGACGAGCGTGTGGGCGAAGAGTTGATAGTCGAACGCGCCGCGCGTCGAGCCGAGCAGAAACCCCGCGGAGGTCGTGAGCGCGACGAGAAACGTGATGCGCGGCTTCGTCAATTCGTAATAGGCAGACACCTTCTCGCGCGTCTCGGTGCGCGCGCGCTCGACATCCGCCGCTGCGACGGGGGCGACGGACTGTTCGATCTCTTCGACAGCGATTGTTTCCATGAAATGCCTGTGGAGCGAAACTTAAAGTTTAATTTTGATGGCTGAACTTAAATTCAAGTGTCGCATCACCGACGACCGGGTGGCAAGCCGCTTCGCCCCGCCGAAACATGAAATAAATTAGCAAATCCGCTGCGCCCCTTTTAATGTTTGGGCACTGCCGGAAGCTCTATCGCGGGCAGCACTTCGAGCAGGCCGAGCGAAGCCGTCTTCCCCGCGCTCGCGTCCACGGTGAAGTCCTGCGTCTTCGTCTCTTTCGCGCCGACCGTGACCGATTGGGTCTTCTCGCCGTAACGCTCATGCCAGAGGGCGACGGTGTAAGTGCCCGGCGGCACGCCCTTGATCTCGAACGCGCCGTTCTCGCCGCTGACGGCGTAGAGCGGGTGCTTCAGGACGCCGATGTTGGCCTTCATCCACGGGTGCTGGTTGCACTTGACCGGGACGACCACTTCCGCGCGCGTGAAGGTCTGGATGATCGGAGCGGCGTTTGCGGGCTGCGACTGGTTCCATTCCTTGTTGCTCTTCGGCGACGGGTGGACGTTGTGCGCGGTCGGGTCGCTGTTCGTCACTTTCAGCTTCTGCCCGGCCATCATGCCGAGGACGTGCGGGATATAGCGACAGCCCTTTTGATCGAGCCACACTTCCGTCGTCGGGACTTCAAAGCTGAAACTGCTGATGTTCTTCCCGTCGGCGGTCTTGCCGTCCTTGATATAGACAAACACGTTCGCCAGTTTCCCGTCCTTGACGACAACGTCTTCCGTCTGCGGGTTCGGGTTGGTCTGCGCGCAGGCGGCGTCGGCGTCCATGCTGATCGGCTTGGGCGCGGGCGCTTCGCCCGTGAAGTTGATCGCGCCCGTGATCGAGCCTTCGTTGCCGCTCGACTTGTAGGGCGTGCCTGCCGTCTCGGTCGCCGCGTCGTCCTCGGCCACGTCTTCATCGTCGTCGCTGCCGCCGCAGGCGAACATGAGAGACAGCATCGCGGCGGCGAGCAATAAGACCAGAATCCTGCGAACTTGCTTGAATGGCATTAGTCAGTATCTCCTGAAATAAATTTTCCCCGATTCTACCAAGAACGACAGCCCGGCGGCGAATACCCGTCGCCATACTGTTGCGCGGGCGCGACCGCCTCAGGCGACTCGCGCGGCTTGCGCGCACGCACGACGACGATGCGCCGACGCCTGACGGCGTGCGCACTTCGCACGCCCGCGCGCTGGCGATACTTTCTCGGCCTCGCGGCGGCCTTAGCGCGCGTCGCCGGGCGCGAGTGGTGTGTGCTCGATTGTGTGACGGCGTTTGTCGTCGTGCCCGTCGTGGTCGTGCCGCCTGTGGCCGAAGGCGAACCGGCGGCGAGCCGCGCCTGCTCGGCGGGCGTCAACTGGAGCATGTAACGGACGAGCAGGTCTGCGTGGTCGCCCTTGTACTCGTTGAAGCTTTCGGGCAGTTCGCCGTTGAAGACCCAACGCTCGCCGTCGCGCTTGAAGAGTTCGGACGGCATGGCCGTGCCGGGCATGACCTTCTGCGGGTCGAGCAGCCAGCGGAAAGTCCAGCCGGGCTTGAGCCTTTCGCCCGCCTGTAGGAAGTTCGGCGCGGAGGCGTTTTTGTCGTGCTCGGGATTTCCCGTTAAGTGGCACTTCAAACATGGCGCTTGCTGCGACGTGAACAACTGCCGCGCGAGATTGCGTTCCTGATCCGTGAGCGGGCTGGTCGGCTCTTTGATGAACGGCTCCTGCTGCGACGAGACCGCGAGGAAGAAGCGGACGAGCGTGCGCAACTCGTTCGGCGAGAAGTTGAACGTCGGCATGCGCGCCTTCAAGTAGAGGCGCACGCCGTTCTTGTTCGCGCCCGGCTGCGGCGGCAAATCCTGACTGTCGTTGTTCGGCTGCGTGACGCCGTAATTGCTCGCGCCCGATGCCGACGCGCCGCCGCCCTGCGGCTGATTACTCGACGCGCTGCCCGGCGGCTGGCTGCCTGTCGCGCCGCCTCCTGACTGGCTGCCTCCTGACTGGGTGCTCCCAGACTGGCCGCCGTTGTTGCGTCCGGCCATTCCGCTGTGCGCGCGGACGGTCGGGTCGGTGCTGCCGTTGCTGAGCGAAGGATCGCTCAGGAAGCGCAGCAGCCAGTTGGGGTCAACGCGCGCTCCCTCGGTCATCAACGCGGGCGGCAATTGATCCTTGCCCTCCGGCGTCAGGTATTGCGGCAAATCTTGCAGCACGGATTTCTGCCCGACCTGTACGGAGTGGCAGCCCATGCAGTTGTATTTCTTGATGACCCACCAACCGTCTTGTATATCCTTGCGCCGGTCGGTCGCCTCGTAGAAGTATGAAGTCGGGACGTTTGCGCCTTCCACGCCGACGCTGCCCAGAAGGAACGTCGTCAGCGCATTTTTCCATTCGGGCGTGAGATACGGATCGGGCATGCGCAGGTGGTCGCGCGGCTCCTTCTCTTTGCCCTTGTCGTAGATGCCCGGCTCTTCCAGTTTGTGCTCGAAGAAGCCTTTGTGGTTGTACCACTTCGCGTCCTTGCCGTCTTCGGTTTCGTACTTCTTCTCCGTGAACGGGTTGATGCCCTTTTCGGCGTCGTGCGTGAGCAGGGCGAAGTCCAGACGTTCGATGGGCGTCGAGCCTTCGGCGGTCAGCTCTTTGCCGATGCGCTGCTCGTCCTCGAAGCCCCTGATCTCGTGACAGTTGGCGCAGCCGTACTGCTTGATGTAGTACGCGCCCTGATCCTTCAACTTCGGATCGTCCATGAAGGATGCGTCAGGCCACTGCGTTCCTTTGCTGAGCGAGAAAAGATAGGTGGCGATGTCGCGCGAGTCCTGTTCGGTGAGGCGGAAGTTGGGCATCACCGTCATGTTCTGCACTTGCAGTTCCGCGCCGTCGTTCGGACACTTCGAGTGGCCTTCGGTGTCGAAGCGGTAAGGCTTGCCGTTCCGCTCGTAATCGGCGCGCGTCAGGTCGCGCTTCTCCTTCGGGCAATAGGGCGCCCAACGCTCGCGCGGGTTGTAAATCCAGCGGACGATGTAATTGAAGTCGGCCTTCTCGCCGAGGCGCGTCAGGTTCGCGGCGAAAGTGCCGCCGATTTGATTCTCCACGCCGTCGCCGATTGAGTGACAGGCCATGCAGCCCTTCGTCTCGAACAACTCCTTGCCGTGTGTGGCGTCGCCCGGTTCCTGCTTCGGCACTTGCCCCTCGAAACTCGACTGCCACAGGTAGGCCGCAATCGCCGCGCGCTCGTTATCGGCGTTCTGTTTGAAGTTCTTCGACAATTCGTGGTCGGGATTGAGATACCAGTACGTGGGCATCTTCGTGCCGGGGCGAAAAGCTTGCGGGTC
>DASPJG010000652.1:0-8575 GCA_035628755.1 Pyrinomonadaceae bacterium | reverse complement strand
TCATCGGCGGCTGGCTCGTGCGGCGGCTGGCGGAGGCGGGCGCGGACGTGGTGTGCCTCGTGCGCGACTGGGTTCCGCAGAGCGAGTTCGTGCGCGCCGGGCTGGCCGAGCGCGTCAAGACGGTGCGCGGCGCGGTCGAGGATCAGGAGTTGATGGAGCGCACGCTCGGCGAGTATGAGATTGACACTGTCGTCCATCTTGCCGCGCAAACCATCGTCGGCATCGCCAACCGCAACCCGGTCTCGACCTTCGAGGCCAACATCGCGGGCACTTGGTCGCTTCTGGAAGCCGCGCGCCGGAGTCCGGCGGTGCGGCAGATCGTCGTCGCGTCGTCCGACAAAGCCTACGGCGACCACGAAGTCCTGCCGTACAGCGAGGAAGCCCCGCTCGAAGGCCGACACCCATATGACGTGAGCAAGTCGTGCGCCGATTTGATCTCGCAGATGTACGGCTACACCTACCGTCTGCCCGTCGCCATCACGCGCTGCGGCAACTTCTATGGCGGCGGCGATCTCAACTGGAACCGCATCGTGCCCGGCACGATCCGCTCCGTCCTGCGCGGCCAGCGTCCGGTCATCCGTTCCGACGGCCAGTTCATACGCGACTACTTCTATGCCGAAGACGGCGCGCTCGCCAACATGCTGCTCGCCGAAAAACTCTCCGAGAACCCCGACTTGCGCGGCGAGGCGTTCAATTTCTCGAACGAGATACAGGTGACGGTGCTCGAACTCGTCGAACGCATCCTCGCCCTGATGAACTCCGACCTCGAACCCGACGTGCGCAACGAGGCGACGAACGAAATCCGACACCAGTATCTAAGCGCGGCCAAAGCGCGCGAGACGCTCGGCTGGCAGCCGCTCTACACGCTCGACGAGGGCTTGCGCCGCACGATTGAATGGTACAAAAACTTTCTGGGGGTGGCCGCGTGAGCGCACAGTCTATTCCGCCGTCGCCATCATCGCCGCCGCTGCCGCCGTGCCGTTCCTGCAACGGGCGCGAACTGGAACTCATCCTCTCGCTTGGACGCACGCCGCTCGCCAACGCCTTGCTGACCGCCGAGCAACTCGAAGAGGCCGAGCCGACCTTCCCGCTCGAACTCGCCTTCTGCCCCGCCTGCTCGCTCGTGCAGATCACGGAGACGGTGCCGCCCGAACAGTTGTTCCGGGAATATTTCTACCTCTCGTCCTTCTCGGACACGATGCTCCGCCACGCGGAAGAGTTGACCGCGCGGCTCATTCCCGAACGCAACCTCGACGCCGGGAGTCTTGTGATGGAGGTCGCCAGCAACGACGGCTACCTGTTGCAGTATTACAAACGCGCGGGCGTGCCCGTGCTCGGCATCGAACCGGCGACCAACATCGCGCGCATCGCACGCGACGAGCGCGGCATCCCCACCGTCTGCGAGTTTTTCGGCGCGGAACTGGCCGCGAAGCTCTCCGCTGAGGGGCAACGCGCCGATGTCATCCATGCCAACAACGTCCTCGCGCACGTCGCCGACCTGAACGGGTTCGTGCGCGGCCTGGAAATTCTTTTGCAGGACGACGGCGTCGCCGTCATCGAAGCTCCTTACGTCAAGGAGATGATCGACCACAGCGAGTTCGACACCATCTACCACGAGCACCTGTGCTATTTCTCGCTGACCGCGCTCGACCGGCTTTTCCGCCGCCACGGCCTGCGTATTCAAGATGTCGAACGGCTGCCGCTCCACGGCGGCTCGCTGCTCGTCGTCGCGGGCAAGGAGCGTGCGGTCGCGGCCTCCGGCGGCGTCTCCGCGCGCGTTACGCGGATGCTTGAGGAAGAGGCCGGGTGGGGCGTCGGGCGGATGGAATTTTATCGCGGCTTCGGCGAGCAGGTCGCGCAACTGCGCGAAGAGTTGCTCGCGCTGCTCGGACGATTGAAGACGGAGGGCAAGCGCATCGCCGTCTACGGCGCGTCGGCGAAGGGGAGCACGCTGCTCAACTACTTCCGTCTGGGTCGTGAAACGCTCGACTTCGTGGTTGACCGCAGCACCGTCAAGCAGGGCTACTACACGCCTGGGACGCACCTGCCGATCCGCGCGCCGGAAGCTCTGCTCACGGAGATGCCCGATTACGTTCTGCTGCTCACGTGGAACTTCGCCGAAGAGATTCTCGCGCAACAGGCCGCCTACCGCGAGCGCGGCGGGCGATTCATCCTCCCCATCCCGAAAGTTAAAATCGTGTGAGTTTCCGGCGAGCCGAACGGAGACGACAGCCGCGCGCGTTTTTCCCCTCGCGGTCTGATTTGACGAACGCCTCCGCCCGCTCGCCCGTCATCGCTTTATGATCTTCAACGAAACCAAACTCGCGGGCGCGTTCATCATTGAGCAGGAATTGTTCGAGGACGAACGAGGGTTCTTCGCGCGCAGTTGGTCGGAGCGCGAGTTCGCCGCCGAGGGGCTGGACGCGCGCCTCGCCGAGTGCAACATCTCCTACAATCACCGGCGGGGCACGCTGCGCGGCATGCACTTTCAAAGCGCGCCCCGCGCACAGGCCAAACTCGTGCGCTGCACGATGGGCGCGATCTACGACGCGATCATCGATCTGCGCCCCGCGTCCGCAACGTTCAAGCAATGGATCGGGGTGGAACTGACGGCCACGAACCGACGGATGCTCTTTGTGCCGGAGGGCTTCGCCCACGGCTTCCAGACGCTTGAGGACAAGACGGAAGTTTTCTACCAGATGTCGAGCGCGTTTGCGCCCGAACACGCGGGCGGCGTGCGCTGGAACGACCCGGCTTTCGGCATCGAGTGGCCGGACACGGGCGACGGCGCGGAGCGCATCATCATCGCGCGCGACCGCGAGTATCCCGATTTCACTCTATGAGGAAAGTGCTGCTCACCGGCGCGACCGGCTTCATCGGGCGGCATTGCCTGCCCGCTCTCGCCGCCGCCGGGTTCGAAGAGATTCACGCCGTCTCGACCCGCGAAGCGCAGGGCGGCGCGCACGTTCTCGCGTCCGCGGCGGAGACGGCGCGCGTGCGCTGGCACAGCGCAGATTTGCTGTCGGACGACGCGGCGGAGCGTGTGATGGCCGAAGTGAGGCCGACGCACTTGCTGCACATGGCCTGGTACGCGGAGCCGGGAAAGTACTGGACTTCGCCCTTGAACGAGGACTGGCTGCGCGCGAGCGTGCGTCTGTTCGGCGCGTTCGCCGGGCACGGCGGCGAGCGCGTGGTCGCGGCGGGGACGTGCGCCGAGTACGATTGGAACTACGGCGGCTATTGCTCCGAATCGGAGACGCCGCTTGCGCCCGCGACCCTCTACGGAGAGTGCAAGCGCGCCCTGCACGACGCGCTCGATGCGCTCGCGCGTGAGCGTGGCCTGAGCGCGGCGTGGGGACGCATCTTTTTTCTCTACGGCGCGCACGAGCACCCGCAACGCCTCGTCTCATCTGTCATCCGCGCGCTGCTGCGCGGCGAACCGGCGCGCTGCACCCACGGCGAACAGTTGCGGGATTTTCTTGACGTGCGCGACGTGGCCGACGCTTTCGTGGCCTTGCTGGCGAGCGACGTGCGCGGCGCGGTCAATATCGCTTCGGGCGAAGCGGTGAGTTTGAAAACTGTGGTCAACAAAATCGCGGAGAAGTTGCAGCGACCAGACCTCGTGCAACTGGGCGCGCTGCCCGCCCCGGCGGGTGAGCCGCCGCTACTGGCCGCCGACGTGTCGCGGCTGCGCGGCGAGGTGCGCTGGTCGCCCGCCCGCACGCTCGACGAAGGACTGGACGCGAGCATTTCGTGGTGGCGCGAGCGCATGGATAATCCGGCGTGAGCGGTTAATATGCGGTGGAGCGCGCGGGCGTGAAAGTTGGTTTGAAGCGGGCGCGGCGGTTGCCGGAGCAAAGTAAAGAGGGAGACAGATGAAGCACTTCGCGGACAAATATTTAAAGCCTTACATCGTTGAAAACGGCTATCGAAACATCTGTGAAATAGGGGCGAGCCTCGGGGAGAACACCGAAAAAATTCTGGAGTTGGATTCGATCAAGATGACGGTCATCGATCCTTGTTTCGACGCCGACTTATTCGCCAAACACCACGATGGCCGACGCATCACAGTCTTGAAGGGGCTGAGCCACGACATTCTCTCGACGCTCTCCGAGCCGTTCGACTGTATCCTGATAGACGGCGACCACAACTGGTACACCGTCTACAACGAATTGAGGATCATCGAAGAGAGAAAGTTGCTCAAACCCGGCGGCACGATCTTCTTCCACGACGTGCGCTGGCCTTACGGCAGGAGAGACATGTACTACCAGCCGGAGGTCATCCCCGCCGAGTTTATTCAGCCCTATGCGATGAAGGGGATCATTCAGGGACAGTCGGAACTGTCGGAGACGGGCGGCTCGAACGCCGAGCATTACAACGCCCTGCACGAAGGCGGCGCGCGCAACGGCGTGTTGACGGCCATCGAGGACTTCATCAAAGAGCACAAGAACGATTTCAGCTTTTTTTACGTGGAAGAAGAGTTTGGCCTCGGCGTGATGTTCAAGAAAGGAAAGACGGGGATAAGCCCGAGTTTCAACCGCTGGCGAAACCAGACGAGGTACTACCAACTGCGGGCGAAGCTGCACGGGGTCAAGAGCAAGTTGACGGGCAGGTAGGTTGCCGCCGCGTCGGCGGTCTGTTCGGATATGCCGGAAATTTGCGTCGTACATTTAGTCTGGGGGCCGCTCGGCGCGGCGCAATTCGCGGAATTCCTCGCCTCCTACAGAGAGCACGACGCGGGCGTCGAACACGATCTCCTCGTCCTCTTCAAAGAGATCGGGGACGCCGAGCAAATGGCCGCCTACGAAGCGTTGCTCGCAGGGATCAACTATCGATCTCTGTCTCTGGGAAGCGAGGGCTTCGACATCCTGCCCTACTTCGTCGCGGCGCGAAACTTCGACTATCAATATTTTTGCTTCCTCAACTCCTACAGCGTGATCCTGACCGAAGGTTGGCTGCGGATGTTGTTGACGCACCTGCGGCGGGGCGCGGGCGTGGTTGGGGCGACCGCCTCACAAGAGAGTTATTACACGAACCTGTCGCGCAGCCGCCCGCGCATCGGCGTGAGGAATTTTCGGAGCAGCCCCGGCAACTATTTCGCGTGGCGCAGAGAGTTGAAGGAGGCGAGAGAGCACTTCGACCCGTTTCCCAATTACCACCTGCGCACCAACTGTTTTGCGCTCGCGCGCGAGTTGATGCTCAAACTCGTTTTCCGGGGTGAGGTCGTTAAAATGGACTCGCTCAAATTTGAGTCGGGCAAGGAGGGCTTGACCCGGCAGGTCGCCGCGTTGAATTTGCCAGTGCTCGTCGTCGGGCGCGACGGCGCGGCCTATGGGAAAGAGCGTTGGCGCGAAAGCCGCACCTTCAGAAGCGGCGGGCAGAGCAACTTGCTGGTGGCCGACAACCGCACGCGCCAGTACGCAGAGGCCGACGCGCAGACGAAAATTTATCTGGAGCAGTGCGCGTGGGGAGTTTCTTGAGGCGCACAGAATTTAGTCCGACCGCCTCTCCTGCGCGGGGCGGTTTCGATGTTCAAGTTTGAGTTCGCGTTCTCGCCGGGTTCGATAATTCGTGAAGCCTTCGACGCACAACAGCTCGCCCCTCGTGAGCATCGGGATGCCGCTCTACAACGCCGAGCGATACGTCCGCGAGGCTCTGGACGCCTTGCTCGCGCAGGACTATGAGAACTTCGAGCTGATCATTTCCGACAATGCCTCGACGGACGCCACCGAAAGCATCTGCCGCGAGTATGCCGCGCGCGACGGGCGCGTTCGCTACCATCGCGCGGAGAGCAACATGGGGGCGGTCTGGAATTTCCGGCGCGTCTTCGAGTTGTCGCGCGGCGAGTATTTCATGTGGGCGGCCTTCGACGACCTACGCGCGCCCGTGTATCTCAGCCGGTGCGTCGCGGCGTTGGAGTCGCACCCGGACGCCGTGATGTGCTGCACGGGCGTTCAGGTGATTGACGAAGCGGGGCGCGAGGTTGCGGAGGCCGATTTCCCGCTCGGCATCAGGATGAGCGGGAAGCGCGTGGAAAAGCGCGTGCGTGCCATCGCGCGCTCGTTCTACTGGTACGATTTCTACGGCCTCATGCGCCGGGACGTTCTGGCCGAAACGAGATTGCCGCAGCCGACGTGGGGCTTCGACGTGATCCTGATGCTGGAAATGAGCCTGCGCGGCGAGGTGCTGCTCGTGCCGGAGAAACTGTTCTTCTACCGCGTGATCAAAGGCAAGACCGGAGAGCAGGCCGCCGCCACGCTCGGCGCGGCCAATGCGGCGCGCGGCCCTCTGTCGGTCAACTGGGGGCAGATGACCGTCGAACTCTGCCGGAGCATCTGGCTGTCGCCCTTGCGGCCACTAGAGAAGTTGACGCTCGCCGTGCCGTTTATCGTCAACTATTGCGTGCGTAATCCAGTGGTCAGGATGGGCTTGTACAGCGAAGGGCTGTCGGGCGTGGCTGACGCGTGGCGCAAAGGGCGTTACGCTCTTTCCCTCGGCCTGTTTTTGATCGCGGCGGTCGTGCTTCCCATTGAAGCCGTCTACCGCACCTTCGTGCGCCCACTCCGCTACCGGCACGCGAAAGCGTGAAGCCTGCGGCCAGACGAGAGAGAGACGACGGCAAAATCCGCGCCGGTAGCGAATGTCGTCACATACGCCGGGACAGGCGCGACGACGACTTTCAAAGCGCGCGGCAAGGCCGGAGAAAAGGACTTGGACAAGGTTTGAGATGAAGATTGCAGTTTGGCACAACCTGCCCAGCGGCGGCGGCAAAAGGGCGCTCTACTATCACGTGCGCGGGCTGGTGCAACGCGGGCACACCGTCGAGTCTTGGTGTCCGACGACGGCGGATCAAAGCTACCTGCCGCTCGGCGAGTTGATCCCCGAAAACGTTCGACCGTTCGACTGGCAGCCGCGCGCGCAACAGACACTGGCCGCGAAACTCACCACCCTCCGCCTCGATTTCCTGACGCGCATCGACGCGCTCGACCGTCATTGTCGCCTCTGCGCGGATGAAATTAACCGGGGCGAGTTTGATCTATTGTTCGCCAACAGTTCTCTGTATCAGGCGGTGAGTTCCATCGGTCGTTATGTCCGGCTGCCCAAAGTCATCTACCTGCAAGAGCCGGTGCGCGAGCTATACGAGGCAATGCCCGATCCGCTCTGGCAGGCTCTCCCCCCGGCTGAATCCTATCTCTCGCCGGCCTTCCTCCGCGCTTACCTGAAAGACATGTATAGGACGCAATCGCTGCGCGTGCTGATGCGCGAAGAGGTGCGCAACGCGAAGGCTTTCGACCTCATGCTCGTCAACTCGTTCTACAGCCGCGAGAGCATCCTGCGCGCTTACGGCCTCGACGCGAAAGTCTGCTATCTCGGCATTGACACGGATAGGTTCGTCGAACTGAATCTGCCGCGCGAGAACTTTGTCGTCGGGCTGGGGGCTTTCGTAAAACTCAAGAACGTGGAGTTTGCCCTCCGCTCCGTGGCCGAAGTGCCGGAGTCCGCCCGCCCGCGTCTCGTCTGGATCGGCAACGCCGCCGACCCGCTCTATCTCGAAGCGATGAAGCAACTGGCCGTCGCGCTCAAAGTTGACTTCGAGCCGCGCGTCAAAATTGACGACGACGAACTCGTCAGGCTGCTCAATCGCGCCGCACTCATGATCTACTGTTCACGCCTCGAACCGTTCGGCTTTGCCCCGCTGGAAGCGAACGCCTGCGGCCTGCCCGTCCTAGCGGTTGCCGAGGGGGGCGTGCGCGAAACCATCGTCGAGGGCGTCAACGGCCTGCTCGTGGACAACGACCCGCGCCAGATGGCCGCCGCCATCACGCGCCTCTTGAACGACCCGGAACACGCGCGCCGGTTGGGGCGCACCGCACGCCGTCAGGTGGCCGAACAGTGGTCTCTCGAAGCCTCCGTCGAACGTCTGGAGCAGAAACTGCTCGACGTAGTTGACGGCAGAGGCGCGGAAAATTTGCAGACCGCGGGCGTCGGAGTGAGATGAAGCCAAGCCGCCGCGCCGAAAACTGTCTGCTCGCCGGTCTCCGTCGAGGCCGTGAATTCTTATTCGCACGCGTTCTGCCACGCCGGTCGGCGGGCGGCAATTTTACGGAGAATGCCGCATTGATTCTCCCAACGAAGAACCTTATGCTTGACCCCATTCAATAAATTTTTGGAGATTAGACCATTGACGAAGAGAGCTTTAATCACAGGCATCACCGGGCAGGACGGCAGCTATCTGGCCGAGCACCTGCTCTCGCTCGGCTACGAGGTGCACGGCCTGGTGCGCCGCGTCGCCCTCGAAGACCCCTCCCGCCGCTTCGCACGCATCTCTCACCTTCTAGACCGTGTCACCCTCCATCCGGCCAGTCTGGAGAGCTATCCTTCGCTCTTTCACGTCGTCAGCCGCATCGACTTCGACGAGTGCTATCACCTCGCGGCACAGTCCTTCGTCGCCGAGTCCTTCTCCGACGGCTTCTCCACGATGAACACCAACATCAACGGCACGCACTACCTGCTGGCCGCCTTGCGCGAGTTGCGCCCGCGCTGCCGGTTCTACTTTGCCGGGTCGTCGGAGATG
>DASPJG010000651.1:0-13986 GCA_035628755.1 Pyrinomonadaceae bacterium | reverse complement strand
CGGGGCAGCCCTTCAGCACCCAGCGGTCGTCGCTGACGATAACGGGGGCGGAGAACTTTTGCCCGCCGTCCTCTGAAGCGGCAACGGCGATGTGCCTGAAATCGCCCGCAAGCACCTGCCGCCAACTGACGTAGATGCGCCCGCCCGCGCCCGCCGCGAGCGAGGTCTTGCAGCACGGGCAGGCGTCGCGCGCGACCAAGTGGTTGGGCGAGAAAGTGCGCCCGCCGTCGGCGGAGTAGGCGGTATAGACCTGCCGGTTCGCCTCCATGTGATGGCCGGTGGTTTTTCCTTTCGCGCCCGCGTGCGCGTGAGGCGGGACGAGACCGCGCTCGTCGAGCCAAGCGAGGTGCACGCGCCCGTCTTCGGCGACCGTGAGCGAGTGCATGCCGTGCGCGGCGGGCTTCGGATCGTCTCTGACTTTGACGGGCGGCGCGAAGCTGCGCCCGCCGTCGCGCGAAGCGGAGAGATGCAACGCGGCGGAGTCGCCCGACGAAGAAGAAGCGGCGGATTTGGCGACCGCCATCCAGCCGACGTAGATCGTTCGACCGTCGGGCGCGAGGGCGATGCTCGGCGCGTCGCCGCGCCATGCGGTCGCCTGTCCGGCTTTCGGATTAACGCGCGTGGGCGTTGCGCCGAGACGCCGCCCGTCGGCGGCGAAGTGCGTGAGCCACACGTCCGCCGCGCCGTCAGCCCCATGCCCCACCCAGACGACGAAGACGCTCCCGTCTTTCGCCGCCGCGATGGACGGTTCGGCTGCGTCCTTTCCCACGGCGGAGACGCGCACGACGGCTGGCTGCGTCGTCGCGCCCGCGCCTTGTGAGGGTGTCGTCGCCGCTTTAACCGTCGCCGCGCGTCGCGCCTGCGCGGTGTGATCGTGGTGCGTGGCCGTCTGGCCGGAGGCGTGTGTGTAAACGAGGGCGAACGTTGCGGTGAACAACAAGCTGGCGTTGAGAAGTGTGCGTTTCATAAATACCTCGATGTTTCTTCCGGGCGGTGCGAAGCGGCTTTAAAAATTGAGCCGCAGGCCGAACTGTAACTGGCGCGGGTCGGCGGCGGCGTTGGGCGTGCCGAACCCGGCGCGCGGCGTCTGCCCCGTGCCGAAGATGTTGTTCGGCAGTTGCAGGTTGGCGCGGTTGAAGACGTTGAAAGCCTCGGCCAGAGCTTCGAGGCGCACGCGCTCCGTGAGCTTGAACCGGCGCGCGAGGCGCAAATCGAGCGACGCGAAATCGAAACCGCGCCCGGTGTTTCTGCCGACGCCGGAGGGGCGGTCGTTGGCGTTCGTGTCGTTGTTGCGATCCGTGCCCGTCTGGATGTTGAAGGGCAAGGCCGACGCGTAGGTGAAAATATAACTCAACTGAAACCCTCTGGCCGCGCGCCGCAGGCGGGATGCGCCGTTCGCCGTGGGCGGGACTTCAAGCGAGCCGCTCAGGGCGAGACGATGACGCTGGTCGTTGTCTGAAAGGCCGCGCTCGTCGCGCAGGTTGAAGTTGTCCTGCGGCGTGGAGAAGAAGAAGTTGCCCGCCGTGTCAATCGCCTTCGAGAGCGTGTAGGAGAGGCGGAACGAGACGCCGCGCGCGGGGCGACGGTTGAGCCAGACGGTCAGGGCATCATAGGCCGACTCGCCGGAACTCTCAAAGCGCGAGACGTTGGCGAAGCGCGGGTCGGGGCGTCCGAGGTTCGCGTCGCCGCGCGCGATGGCTTCCGCCGCCGTCAGCGTCGGCACGTTGACGTTGCGCGAGAGGATGAGATGTCGCCCGCGCAGGTGCAGGTAGCCGACCGCGACGGAAGTATTGCGCGACAATTCGCGTTCGAGTTGGAGGCTGGCTTGCTGGCTATAGCTGCTCTCGATCTCCGGGTCAATCGTGGTGATGGCGGTCAGGAGTCCCGCCGGAAACGCGTCGAGCGTGTTGGGGAAAGAGGGCGCGCCCGCCTGCCCGAACGAGAGCACGGCGACGCGGTATTTCACGCCGTCGCGTTGCAGCGCGTTCGAGGTGGCGCGCAGGGGCAAGCGGTCGAAGTAGAGGCCGAAACTCGCGCGCACCACCGTGCGGCGGTCGCCGGGAGCATAGGCCAGCCCGAGCCGCGGCGCGATGTTGTTCGCGTCCGTTTCGATGGGCGAGGGGAGAAACTGCGCGTCGTAGCGGAACCCGGCGTTGATGGTCAGACCTTCGCTCGCGCGCCATTCATCCTGCACGAAGAGGCCGAAGTTCGGGTTCGACTGAAACTGCGAGGGCGCGCCGAAGGCCTGCTGGTAGGTGATGTATCGTCCGGCCTGAAAATTGGCGAGCGACGAGAAGGTGTAGACGCCGCCGAGCGCGCCGGGAAACAGCACGCTCACGCGGTTGAGCAAAAACTGCCCGCCCGTTTTCAGCGTGTGCGCTCCGCGTTGGATGGTGAAAGCGTCGGTCGCCTCGAACACGTCGAGCGCGCGAGCGAGCGGCGAGAAGGTCGCCGTGCCGAAACTGGCGACCCCGGCGATGTTGACCGACGGGGCGGTCTCGTCGTTGGCGGGCGCGTCGAGACGGCTGCGCGTGAACTGGAAACGCGCCTCGTTGAGCGCATTGGCCGAGAGCGTGGCGACGTGGCCGAGGGCTACGTTGTGATCTTGATTGTCGAGCGCGCTGCCGCGGCTGACGGCGTTCAAGCCGCCGACGCTGCGCGCGTTCGCACTGTTGATCCGGTAGAGACTGTAGCGCGCCATGAGATGCTGGCGGTCGGTCAACTCGTGGTCGAGACGGCCAAAGAGGTTTGTCGAGTCGTAGCCGCCGGGGAAGATTCCGGTCTGGATGCGCGCGCCCGTGTATCCCGTCTGGTCGAGACGCGCGTTGACGGCGGCGACGCTCGCGGGCGTGATGGTGATGACCCCGGCATCGTTGCGCCGCGCCTGCTCGAAGTTGGCGAAGAAGAAGGTGCGGTTGCGCATGAGAGGGCCGCCGAGGCTCGCGCCGTACTGCGCTTGCGTGAGCGGGTCGCGCATGGCGGCGAGCGGGTTGCGCGCGTCGAAACGCTGGTTGCGCGCGAAGCCGTAGAGGCGTCCGCTGAAGTCGTTTGCGCCCGACTGCGTGATGATGTTGACGACGCCGCCCGATGCGCGCCCGAACTCCGTCATGCCGCCCGACGTGATGACCTGAAACTCGCGCACGACTTCCTGACTGTAAAACGTGCCCGCCAGATCGGCTGCGTCGTCGTTGGCGGAGAGGCCGTCGAGGATGAAGGTGTTGTTGAGGTTGCGCTGGCCTGCGACGGAGAGACCCGTGCCCGGCACGGCGGAAGTTTCGGCAAAGCGTTGATTGCTGCCGGTGTTGGTGCGCGAGACGCCGGGCACGAGCAGCGCGAGGTCTAGATAGTTACGCCCGTTCAGCGGCAGCGTGTCGGTGTCGCGGGGCAGGATCGTACCTGCGATCTGCGTGCGCGCGATTTCGACGACGGGCACATCGCCCTCCGAGATGTTGACGCTCTCGCTGATGCCCGCCGCCGCTAACTGCAACGGCGCGTCAAGAGCCTGCCCGACCGTGAGCGTCAGTTGCCGCCGCACAGGCGCGAAGCCCTCGTATTCGGCTGTCAGTTGATAGTTGCCGACGGGCAGGTAGAGAAAACGGTAGCGACCCGCCTCGTCGCTCGTCGTGCTCTGTTGCTGCTCCGTGTCGAGATTGATGGCGACGACCGTTGCGTTGCTCACCGCCGCGCCGTGTTCGTCCGTCACGCGCCCGCCGAGCGTCGCCGAAGTCACGGCCTGCTGCGCCGCCGCGCCCGCCGGGTTGAAGAGGCAGAGAATCAGTAAGAGAAAGAAGGACGCGCACAGGCAGCGGGGGACGCTTCGCGCGCGCGCGTGCCGGGGGGCATGCACTCGTAAATTATTTTTGCCGGAAAACATAGGATTTTCCTTCTACCGGTCTTCGCGCGCCAATTCGAAAGGGCGCACGACCGATGGGGATGATCGCCGCGACGTGCAAACGAGGCTCATCGCGTGTCGGGGAAGATTGCGGTCGGAGAAGACGCTATACGCCGCCTCCCTCACACGGCCTTCAACGTCCGAGACCGCCGCCGTAGCGCGGTGCGCCGGACATAGCCGCGAAGCTTGCACGAATGCGTCAGCTTCCGGCGCGAGACGGGGCGCGAGTGAGTTTGTGGTTTAAGTTGGGTTGTCGGCTACAGCACGACGGGCGGCGCGCGCGGCGGCGTGAGCCTGCGTTTGTCTGAAGAGGTTCGCGGAAGGCTGGAAAAGCGTTTGAGGGCAGCGACGCGCGCGGGCGGTCGTGGCCGACGCGCCTGCGTGTGCGTAGCCGCATCGCGCTGGCGCAGGTTGTTGCCGAAACTGCTCGCCGCCATCCCGCAATCCGCAGGGCACGGCGGCGCGATGGAAGCGTGCGCCGAGACGGCGGGGACGCTTCGGCTGCCGTCCGGCTGCACGGCTTCCGGTTGCGGGGATGCGCCGGTCGCGCTCGTCTCCGGCGCGTGCGATGCGTGACGAGTTTTCGCCTGCTGTGTTTCTAGCTGGCCGGAGCGCGGTTCGTGCGAAGCCTGTCGAGCATGTGACTCATGACCGTGGTGCGTGTCGTTGTCGGCAGTTTGCTCGGGCGGGGCGGCGTCGTTGTGGTGTTGATCTTCATGCGCGGCGGGCTGCGGTTCGCTGGATGCGGCTTGCCCGAGCGGTTTAACGTGGCAGGAGACGCTGGCACAATCGCCCGCCGCATGTGGCGGCTTGCCCGTGCAGCATGACATGGAACATTCGGCTGCGGGCGCGGCGAAGGCGAGCGAACCCTGCGGCGCGCTCCCGGACAACAGCGCGAGCACGAGCGTCAACGCCGCGACGATGCGCGTGATGCGAGCGAATGTGGTCTGTGTTGTGTACTGCAAGCGGCGCACGAGAAACCTCTGCGACTTGTCTCTGAGGAAGAACAGCGGCGGTGGCGGGAGGGATTCTGACACTAAAACGCCACGGCTGCAAGAAAAAGTGTGAACTTAAAAAAAAATTAACAAGCCACGTCCGGGCTATTCGGCAGAGCGGAATAGCCCGGACGTGGCTTGTCTTGCTGTGGGCAAGCGGCTAACAGCCGTTGCTCTGAGGTGGTGTTCAAGTTGGGACGGCGGTGCGAGGCCGGAGTCTCGCCCGCACGAACGCCCGCGTGTAGCTCGTCGGCTCCAGACTTCCGACGCGCGGATTGCCGTTCAGTTTGCCGTGCGGCAACTCGGGCTACAGCCGCGACGGCAGGCCAGCGGCGGGTTTTCCACCTCGCATGCCGAGCAGCAAATGAGGGTGGCGTCTCCCGTGGCGCATTTGGCGATGGAGGTTTGCGTGCTATTGGTTGCCGTCTGGACGACCAAGCCCAACATGAGCAAGCCCAAAACGATCAATCTACGCACGAGACGTTGCGCTTCGATTTTAGCCATGATCTTTCTCCTTGGTGAAGGTTGGTTGATGTGAGGTTGGCGCGGGTTGAGGGCGCACGCCAACAGGAAAAGTCACCGGCGAGGGAACGCCGGAAATGTATGCCTGTCGCGGGTGGCTGTCAATAGCGAATGATTTCAAAATAGAGGGGGCGCAGTAGTGTGTGTGGCCGTCTCTGGATGGACAAAACCCGGCGCGTCGTCGGGTCGGAGTGCGCTCGCGGCTTGGCAAAGGGGTGCGGGTGCGGATAGTCTTAGGGGTTAGAAAATCCGCAATTTAATCTTCTGTCGTGAGGAGAACGTAAGCCCGTGGCTGTCATTTATCCTTTCCGCGCTTTGCGCCCGCCGGTTGAGCGAGTCGAGCAGGTGGCGAGCGTGCCCTATGACGTGGTGAATACCGAAGAGGCGCGCGCGCTGGCCGCCGGAAACCCCCTGAGCCTCCTGCACGTCACGCGCCCCGAAATTGATCTGCCCGAAGGCACGAACATTTACAGCGAGGAAGTCTATGCGCGCGCCGCCGAGAATTTCCAGAAGCTCGTCGAGGAGTGCCCGCTGGAGTTGGAGGCGGAGCCGAGCCTCTACCTGTATCGCCTCGTGATGGGCGGGCACGAGCAGATCGGCGTCGCCGCATGCTGCGCAGTTGACGAGTATGACCGCGACTTGATCCGCAAGCACGAGCGCACGCGCCCCGACAAGGAAGACGACCGCACGCGCCACATGCTCGAATTGCGCGCGCAGACCGGCGTCGTCTTTTTAACTTATCGCGCCGACCGGCGCATTGATGCGCTCGCGGCAGCCATCGTGGCAAGTGATCCGCTCTACGATTTCACCGCGCCCGACGGCATTCGCCACACCGTCTGGCGCGCGCCCGCGCCCGATGCGCTCGTGCGCGCCTTCGGCGAAGTGCCCCTGCTCTACATCGCCGACGGGCATCACCGCGCGGCCAGCGCGAGCCGCGCGCGCGCCGCCCTGCGCGAACGCAACCCGCAGCATACGGGCGAAGAGGAGTACAACCGTTTCCTCACCGTTATCTTCCCCTCCGATCAAATGCAGATACTCCCCTACAACCGCGTCGTCAGAGACTTGCACGGCATGTCGCACGAAGAATTTCTCGCGGCGGTCAAAGCGAAGTTCAGCGTCGCGGAAGGCTCGGCAGACGTTCCCGCGCGCGGCCAATTCGGCATGTACCTGCGTCAACGCTGGTACAACCTGATGCCGCTCGACGCGTCTGCGGCGCAACAGGACGACCCGACAACCACGCTCGACGTAAGCGTCTTGCAAGACCAATTGCTCGACCCGATCCTCGGCATCAAGGACGTGCGCACAGACAAGCGCATTGATTTCGTCGGGGGCATTCGCGGCACGTCCGAACTCGAACGGCTCGTCAACGAGGGACGCGCCGCCGTCGCCTTCTCGCTCTCGCCGACGACCATCGAAGACCTGCTCCGGGTCTCCGATGCCAACGGCATCATGCCGCCCAAGTCCACCTGGTTCGAGCCGAAACTGCGCGACGGGCTGTTGATTCATACAATCTAGCAAATCGTGAATCGTCAATCGTAAATAGATAAAGACAGTTCTTTCTCTTCACGATTGACGATTCACGATTACTTTCCGAGGTTTTTTATGCGTGTGTTAATCGCCGATAAATTCGAGCAGTCGGGGCGCGATGGCCTTGAGGCCGCGGGCTGCGATTATTCCTACCAGCCGGACGTGAAGGACGAAAGCCTCGTCGAAGCGGTCAGGGCTTACGCGCCGGACGCGCTCGTCGTGCGTTCGACGAAGGTGACGGAAGCGATGCTGGACGCGGGCGCGTTGAAGCTGGTCGTGCGCGCGGGCGCGGGCTACAACACGATTGACGTGGCGGCGGCTTCGCGTCGTGGCATCTACGTCTCGAACTGTCCGGGTAAAAATTCCATCGCCGTCGCCGAGCTGGCCTTCGCGCTCATCCTCGCGCTCGACCGGCGCATCGCCGATAACGTCATCGCGCTCCGGCAAGGGCAGTGGAACAAAAAGGAGTTTTCCCGTGCGCGCGGCCTCTACGGGCGCACGCTCGGACTCATCGGCACGGGGCAGATCGGGCGGGAAGTGATCCGGCGCGCGCAGGCGTTCGGGATGCCGGTCGTGGCTTGGAGCCGGAGTTTAACGCAGGCGCGCGCGGAGGAGTTGGGCGTAGAGCGCAAGGAGAGCCCGGCGGACGTGGCGCGCGCCGCCGACATCGTGAGCGTCCACGTCGCCCTGAAGCCCGATACGCGCGCGCTCATCGGCGCGGACTTCTTCGCCGCCATGCGCGAGGGCGCGTATTTCATCAACACCGCGCGCGGCGAGGTGGTGGATCAAAACGCGCTCCTTGCGGCGATGCGCACGCGCGGCATACGCGCGGGGCTGGACGTGTTCGCCGCCGAACCGGCGAGCGCGACGGGCGAGTTCACGGACGAGATCGCGCGCGAAGCCAATCTCTACGGCACACACCATATCGGCGCATCGACCGATCAGGCGCAGGAGGCCATCGCCGCCGAAACCGTGCGCATCATCCGCACATTCAAGGAGACGGGCAAAGTGCCGAACGTCGTCAACCTCGCGGCGCGCACGCCCGCCACGCACCTTCTGGTCGTGCGCCACCGCGACCGCCCCGGCGTCCTCGCGCAGGTGTTGGACACCATCCGCGCCGCCCAGATCAACGTGCAGGAGATGGAGAACATCGTCTTCGAGGGCGCGCAGGCCGCCGTCGCGCGCATCAACCTCGAAGCCGCGCCACCCGCCGCCACGCTCGACAAACTGCGCGCGGATAACGCAGACATCATCGAACTCGATCTGCTAGAGTTAAGAAGTTAAAATGGGGACTTAATCAGCCATCCTGATGCGGAGGTATTTACGATGATTGATGTGAAGCAAGCAGCACAATCGGCCTCTAATTTTATTGTCGGACTTTACTCTAATGAGACACTCTCGGAAGTCATGTTAGAAGAGGTAGAGTTGTCAGAGGATGGGAAGTATTGGCTAGTAACTCTAAGTTTTCTCGCGCCTTCAAGTTCTGTTAATTCGATTCTGGGCATTAGGGGAAGACTCTACAAGATATTTAAAGTTGATACGGATACCGGAGAAGTCGTGTCCATGAAAATTAGAGAACTACAACATGCAGCAGCTTGATCACCTGCTGGCGCGATATAAGAGCAAAGGAGTTCTGATCGATACGAATTTGCTGCTTCTGTATCTCGTCGGTATGTATGACCCGCAGCGCATACCTAAATTCAAACGCACTATGATATTTGCAATAGAGGATTACTTTACCCTATTGAAGTTTTTTGAATATTTCGATCAGGTCGTCACAACTCCTAACATCCTCACAGAGGTTAACAGCCTCGCCAATCAACTGCCGGATAATATCAAGGCCGCATTCTACCCAAAATTCGCAGAGCAAATCGCAACTTTGCAAGAGCATTACATAGAAAGCGCGAAGTTATCTTCCCTCCCGCATTTTCTCAAACTCGGACTAACGGACTCAGGAATTTTAAATTTGGCTCAGGGTCAGTATCTCGTCCTGACCGACGATTTCCCCTTAGCCGGTCGTCTGGAAAAACAGGGGATAGATGTTATCAATTTCAATCACGTTCGCACGATGAATTGGAATTAAGTATGCGATAAGTCGTCAAGGATTAAGATGAAAACAACTCTCATCACGGGCGCGTCGAGCGGGATCGGCCAAGTGTTCGCGCGCAGGCTGGCGGCGCGCGGCGAGAACGTCGTGCTGGTGGCGCGTTCGGAGGAGAAGTTGAGTGCGCTGTGCAACGAACTCGGTCGCGCGCACAACGCTAATTGCCAGACAATCGCGCTGGACTTGTCGGCGGCAGGCGCGGCGCGTCGCCTGTTCGAGGAGACGGAGCGGCGCGGATTGCAGGTTGACACGCTCATCAACAATGCGGGCGTCGGTTCGATGGGTGATTTCCTCTCGCTCGACATGGAGCGCGAGTTGAAGATGATTGACTTGAACGTGAAGTCGCTCGTCGAACTCACTTATCTCTATCTCGCGCCGATGCGCCGCAGGCGGCGCGGTCGCATCATCAACGTCGCCTCGACCGCCGCTTTCCAGCCCGTGCCCTACATGGCGACCTACGCGGCCACCAAAGCCTTCGTGCTCTCCTTCACCGAAGCGTTGTGGGACGAAAACCGCGCTTACAACATACGCCTGATGGCACTCTGCCCGGGCGCGACGGAGACCAATTTTTTCAACGCGGCGGGCGTCAGAAAACCGCCCTTCCGTCTCGTCGAAACGCCGGAAGACGTGGTTGACACAGCCCTGCGTGGACTCGACAGGGGCAAAAGCCATATCATCTCCGGCTGGGTCAACTACGTGCAGACGCAGGCCGAACGGCTCGTGCCGCGCTCCGTCGTCACGCGCATCGCGGGCGCGGGGCTGCGTTCGGGTTTGAACATCAAGACCGACTAAATTCATTTCAGGAAGAGAAACATGACAGAGAGAATTTACAACTTCAGCGCGGGGCCTGCGGTGCTCCCCTTGCCCGTCCTCGAAGAAGCGCAGCGCGATATGCTCGCGCTCCCCGGCGTCGGCATGTCCGTGATGGAGATCAGCCATCGCTCGAAAACTTTCGACGAGATCATCGGCGGCGCAGAGCAGGGCTTACGCGAGTTGATGGGCATCCCCGAAAACTACAAGGTGCTTTTTCTACAGGGCGGCGCGAGTTTGCAGTTCTCCATGCTCCCGATGAACCTGTTGCCCGCAGGGCAGACCGCCGACTACATCATCACGGGCAGTTGGGGCAAGAAGGCTCTCAAAGAAGCGAAGCGCGCGGGCGCGATTAACGTCGCCGCGAACATGGAGGACAGCCGCTACTCGCGCACGCCCGAACCGCACGAACTGAAACTCAGCCCGAACGCGGCCTACGTGCATCTCACCTCAAACGAAACGATTGAAGGCGTCGAATGGAAATCACTCCCCGACGTGGGCGACGCGCCGCTCGTCTCCGATGCTTCCTCGAACATCCTCTCGCGCGTCGAGCCCGTTGAGAAGTACGCGCTCATCTACGCGGGCGCGCAGAAGAACATGGGGCCTTCGGGTCTGACCGTCGTCATCATCCGCGAAGACCTGCTCGCGCGCGCGCCTGACGGTCTCCACACGATGCTCAACTACCGCACGCACGTCGAAAACAATTCGCTCTATAACACGCCCAACACGTGGGGCATCTACATTCTCAATCTCGTCTGCAAGTGGCTCAAGGGCAAAGGTGGCCTCGCGGGCATGCAGCGCGACAACGAGGCGAAGGCCAAACTGCTCTACGACGCGATTGACGCGGGCGACTTCTATCGCGGCCACGCCGCGCCCGAATCGCGCTCGTTGATGAACGTCACGTTTCGCCTGCCGTCGGAAGATTTGGAGAAGCAGTTCGTCAAAGAAGCGACCGCCGCCCGGCTCGACGGCCTCAAAGGCCACCGCTCCGTCGGCGGCCTGCGCGCCTCGATCTACAACGCCTTCCCGCGCGAGGGCGTCGAAGCATTGGTCGAATTTATGAAGGAGTTTGAGCGCAAGAACGGCTAACCGATAAAAGTATGAAGAACCGATTCCCCCTCTTAAGTCTCGTTTTTATCTCCGCGCTGTGCGTCGTGTCGCTCTCGACGGCGCAGACCACACAGCAACTACCCGCGCCCGCCGCGAGCGTGACGCTCGCACAGGAGAAACACCTGCGCAACGTGCGCCAGTTGACGTTCGGCGGCGAAAACGCCGAGGCGTATTTCAGCGGCGACGGCAAACAACTCATCTTCCAGTCGAAGCGCGACGGGCGCGGGTGCGATCAGATTTACACGATGCGCGTCGACGGCTCGGACGTGCGCATGGTCTCGACCGGCAAAGGCCGCACCACCTGCTCCTACATCTTCCCGAAAAACCCGAAGCGCATACTTTACGCCTCGACGCATCTCGGCTCGCCCGATTGCCCGCCCAATCCAGATTTCTCGAAAGGCTACGTCTGGGCGATCTATCCTTCGTATGACATCGTGACCGCCGACGCCGACGGCTCGAACGTGCGTGCGCTGACGACGACCGCGGGCTACGACGCCGAGGCGACCATCTCGCCCGACGGCAAGCGCATCATCTTTACCTCGATGCGCGACGGCGACCTAGACCTCTACGTGATGGACGCCGACGGGCGCAACGTGCGGCGTTTGACAACGGAACTCGGCTACGACGGGGGCGCGTTCTTCTCCGCCGACGGCAAGCAGATCGTCTATCGCTCCTACCACCCGCAAACGCCCGAACAGGTGGCGCGCTACAAACAGAAGCTCGCCGAGAACCTGATCGAGCCGAACGTCTTCGAGGTCTGGGTGATGAACGCTGACGGCACGAACAAGCGGCAGGTGACGAAACTCGGCGCGGCCAGTTTCGCGCCCTACTTCTTCCCGAACGGCAAGCGCATCATCTTCTCCTCGAACGTCAACGACCCCAAGCGGCGCAACTTCGATCTCTACGCCATCAACGTTGACGGGACTAACTTCGAGCGCATTACTTACGAAGAGACCTTCGACGGCTTCCCCATGTTCACGCCCGACGGCAGGAAACTGGTCTTCGCCTCGAACCGCAACGCCCGCACGCGCGGCGACACCAACATCTTCATCGCCGATTGGGTGGAATAAAGATTCGCCAGTAGTCAGTAGCAGTAGTTAGTTGTTTCGCTTCTTGCTTGGCTCGAATCGTTATCTTCGGCGTGCCGTCTGGCAACCACATGCAACGGACAACTGACCACAGACAACTGACAGGTTTTAAACTTATGAGACGTAAAACTTTTCAACTAGTGCTCGTCGCCTTGATGGCGGCCAGCGCGTTTGCGCAGCAGGGCGGCGCGGGGCAAGGCGTCGTGAGCATGGAACGCCTGCGCGCGCACATCACGTATCTGGCCTCGGATAAACTGGACGGCAGGCGCACGGGAACGCCAGGCGCGACGGCGGCGGCGCAGTACATCGCGCAGGAATTCGAAAGCTACGGGCTGCGCGGCGGCGTCAAATGGCCGTCGGGCACGAAGGAGCGCATGAACGCTTACATGCAGAAGTTTCCGTATGTCTCCGGCGTCGAACTCGGCAAGGCGAACGCGATGACGCTGACGACGCGCGGAGGCGAAACGGCGATGAGCACGCGCGCGCCGACGCTCGACCTGCGCACCGGCGAGGATTGGATGCCGCTCGCATGGAGCGCGAACGCGCGCGTGGAGAGCGCGCCCGTTACGTATGTCGGCTACGGGATCACGGCAGCCGAGTTGCAGCACGACGACTATGCGGGCGTGGAGGTCAAGAACCGCATCGCGCTCGCCTTCGCGGGCACGCCCGACGGCGATAACCCGCACGGCAGGTTTGCGCGCTTCGCAGACCTTCGCTTCAAAGCCGCGGCGGCGCGCGACCACGGCGCGCTCGCGCTTGTCCTCATCGCGCGCGAAGAGAATTTCAAGGACGATAAACTCGCGCGCCTGCGCGTTGACGAAAGCATCGCTTCAGGCGACGCGGGGATTCCCGTCGTGGTCATTTCGCGGCAAGTGGCGCGGCGCGTCGTGGAGACGGAAGCCGCGCCGCTCGTCACGTTCGAGAAACTTGAAAGGGAGTTGGGCGATAAACCGGCGGAGACGCGGGCGGAAGGCGGCGCGCAGAACGGGCAGGGCGTGCGCGTCAATCACTCGAAGATGCTGAGGAACGCGGGCTTTCATCTGGCGACGGAGATCGTGCGGCGCGAAGCCCCGGCGGCCAACGTCATCGGAATTCTCGAAGGCTCTGACGCGAAGTTGAAGAATGAAGTCGTCGTCATCGGCGCGCACTACGATCATCTGGGTCGCGGCGGGCAGGGCAGCCTCGCGGGGCGCGAGGGCGAGATTCACTACGGCGCGGACGATAACGCTTCGGGCGTCGCGGGCTTGCTCGAACTGGCGCGCACGTTCGCGCGTGAACGCAAGTCGGTTCGTCGCACACTGGTCTTCATCGCGTTTGGCGGCGAAGAGGAGGGCTTGCTCGGTTCGAGTTATTACGTGCGGAATCCCGCGCTGCCGCTCGCGCAGACGGTGGCCATGATCAACCTCGACATGATCGGGCGGATGAAGGAGAACAGGTTGATCGTGGGCGGCGTCGGCACGTCGGCGGAGTGGAAGAAGTGGATCGCGCAGGCCAACGATGGCCTTCACCTCAACGTGACGGCGGCGGGCACGACTTCGCCGGAAGAAGAAGTCAAGCGGGGCAACTACCCGGTCGTGACGGGCGCGAACGGCGGCTCGATTGCGACCGCCGCGCAGGGCGCGCGTTTCGCCTTAACCATGACGGAAGACGGTTTCGGGCCGAGCGACCACGCATCGTTCTATGCACGCCAGACGCCCGTGCTCTTTTTCTGGACGGGCACGCACGAGGATTACCATAAGCCGTCGGACACAGCCGACCGCATCAACTACGAAGGCGAACTCCGTATCGTCTCGTTTGTCAGAGACATCGTGCGCTCTCTGGACGCGAGCGATGCGCGCCCGACCTACACTCTCGCCAAGTCAGACGCGACTGCGGGGCGTTCCACCGGCTTCCGCGTCTACCTCGGCACGATCCCGAATTACGCGGAAGGCGGCGACG
>DASPJG010000650.1:0-2435 GCA_035628755.1 Pyrinomonadaceae bacterium | reverse complement strand
CGCGTGATGCGCCGCGCGTGGCAAGTTACAGCAGCGCGCCCGGCGCGCGCAAACCGCCGCGACCTCTTCTGCCGAGGCCCGCGCGCCGCGTGCTATCATCTGCCCGCGGCCGACACGGCGCGATTAAATTTCATGCTCTACCTCTCCCAGATTCTGCGCCGGCCCGTGCGCGACGCCGAGGGCGATCAGGTGGCGACGATCAAGGACGTGGTCGTCCGGCTCGGCGAGGATCACCCGCCGGTGATCGGGATAGTCGCGCGCCTGCGCCGCCGCGACTTCTACGTCCCGCGCAACCGCCTCTCGCAACTCGACCTCCAGGGCGCGCGCCTCAACACGGACGTGCTCGACCTGCGCCCCTTCGCGCGCCGCGAAGGCGAAGTCCTGCTCGCGCGCGACGTGCTCGACAAGCAACTCATCGACGTTGACGGCAAGCGGGTGGTGCGCGTCAACGACGTGCAACTGATCGTGGCGGGCGGCGAGTGGCGCGTGACGGGCGCGGACGTGAGCCTGCAAGGCCTCTGGCGGCGGCTGACGCCGCACAACTTCATCGGCACGAACCGCCCCGTCGAAGTGATCGACTGGGCCGACGTGGGCTACCTCGCGACGGACGCCGCGACCGTCCAGTTGAAATCCTCCCGCGACAAGCTCGCGCGCCTCCACCCGGTCGAGATCGCTAGATTGGCCGAGTCGCTCTCCTACCAGGAGGGCGCGCAAGTCCTCGCCTCGCTCGACGACGAGACCGCCGCCGAGACTTTGGAAGAGATGCCCGACGAGCGGCAGGCGCGCATCATCGGCGACATGGACGAGGAGCGCGCCGCCGACATCCTCGAATGGATGTCGCCCGACGAGGCGGCGGACGTACTCGGCGATTTGCCCGAAGAGAAGGCCGAAGACCTCCTCAACCGCATGGACGACGAGGAGCAGGCCGACGTGGCGGAACTCCTGCCCTACGAAGACGACACCGCCGGCGGGTTGATGACCACGGAGTTTGTGACGCTGCCGAAGGGGCTGACGGTCGGCGAAGCACTCGCGCGCCTTCGCGAGATGGCCGAGACGCCGAACATGATCTACTACCTCTACGTCGTCGAGGAGGAAGGATCGTGGAAGCTCTCCGGCGTCATCGCGCTGCGCAGCCTCATCCTCGCCGACCCGACCTACAAGCTCGAACAGGTCATGCGCGAGGAATTCCAGACCGCGCACCCCGACGACCCGGCGCGCGAGGTCGCCGAGACGATAGCCGAGTACAACCTGCTCGCCCTGCCCGTCATCGACGACGTGGGCGAGATCGCCGGCATCGTCACCGTCGACGACGCGATGGAATGGCTCCTCCCCAAAGGCTGGCGTCAACGCCTCCCTCGCCTGTTCGGTTGAGCTATTGCCGGACTGCTTCGCTTCCGTATACTTGTGACCTAACGTTTGCGAGGTGACAGAGATGACTTTCACGGTCGAATACGAGCAGGAGGATGACGGGAGGTGGCTCGCGGAAGTGCTCGAACTTCCGGGCGTGATGACCTACGGCCAATCATGCGAAGAAGCCATCGCGAAAGCACAGGCGCTCGCATTGCGCGTACTCGCCGACCGGCTTGAGCATGGAGAGAGTGCGCACGAATTTATGAACATCACATTCGCCGCAGCATGAGCCCGTGGTCTTCGGCCAAGTCTAAGCGCGTGCTCGCCGCGATCCTCCGCATCGGGTGGAGCATCAAGCGGGAATCAAGCTCGCACAAAGTTTTGTCACGCCCCGGCTGGCCGGATGTGGTTTTCGCCTTCCACGATAAAGACGAAATCGGCCCAAAGATGTTGGCGCGCATCGCGAAGGCCACTGGCCTCAAACCTGAGGACCTCTGAACAGGCAGGATTGGTTAAATGCGGTGGGCGAATTAAGGTGTCATTGCTGCGGTAAAGGAGGGCGCGGGCTGGTTAAAGATGCGCCGAGCCTATGGTGGGGGTGCAATTGTGTGCATTTCCCATTGTGCCAGGCCTGCACTAAATGCCATGAGCATTGTCATTGTCTATCCCTTGAACAGCGTGTTGATCTCTTGGCTGATGAAGTTACAGAGCGAGAAAATCTTCTAGAGCAAGCTCGTGCTCTCGGTGCGGCCTTAGGGATTCAGGAACTAGATGATTCATTCACTGCGGACGATATACGCGAACTAGAGAAAACATTAAGCAGGCAACATGCGGCGGTGCGGCGGTTTTTAAGGCGCTGGGATAAGTGGGAAGATGCTCTTTCAAGGAAAGACTTACTTGAAAGAGCACTGGCAGAGGGAGCCATCGCTGTAGACTCTGACCACGTCAACTGAGCAGGGTAGCGGGGCACCTCAAATGTAGCGTTATGAACGACGGAGACAGTAGTAGGTGGCTGATACGCGCGCGGCCGGGGTGCGGGAGGCGGGGCGTCGTCTGTGGCGGCGCGCGGGGAGGCGTGCGCGGCG
>DASPJG010000649.1:0-4531 GCA_035628755.1 Pyrinomonadaceae bacterium | reverse complement strand
AGTACAAGCCGGACGCCATCACGCTCGACATCAAGTTGCCGGATCGCGACGGCTGGACGGTGCTCGACCGCCTCAAGCACGATCCGAACACGAGCCACATCCCCGTCCACATCATTTCGGGCGAGGAGCAGAGGCAGCGCGCCCTGCATCTCGGCGCGATCACGCACCTGCAAAAACCCGTCAGCCGCGAAGATTTGGCCTCGGCCTTCGACCAGATCACGGCCTTCGCCGAACGCCGCGTGCGCCGCCTGCTGGTCGTTGAAGACGACGACGCGCAGCGCATGAGCATCGTCGAACTCATCGGCAACGGCGACGTGACGACGACCGCCGTCGCCACGGGCGGCGAGGCGCTCGACGCCCTCCAGTCCGAGCCGTTCGACTGCATGGTGGTTGACCTGAAACTGCCGGACATGACCGGCTTCGAGTTGATCGAAAAGATTCAGAAAGACCTCGGTCGCGCAGACTTGCCGATCATCGTTTACACGGGCAAGGAACTCACGGCGAAGGAGGAGACGCAACTGCGCAAAGTCGCCGACGCGATCATCGTCAAGGAAGTGAGTTCGCCGGAGCGTCTGCTCGCGGAGACCGCGCTCTTCCTGCACCGCGTCGAGGCCAACCTGCCCGAACCGAAGCGGCGGATGCTCGAACAGTTGCACCGGCGCGACCCGGTGCTCGCCGGTCGCAAGGTCTTGATCGTGGACGACGACGTGCGCAACATCTTCGCGTTGACGAGCGCGCTTGAGAGCCACAACATGGATGTCGTCCATGCCGAGAACGGGCAGGAGGGCATTGACGTGTTGCAGGCGACGGAAGGGGTCGAGGCCGTCCTGATGGACATCATGATGCCCGGGATGGACGGCTATGAAACCATCCGCGCCATCCGGCAGATCGCGCAGTTCAAGAACCTGCCGATCATCGCGCTGACGGCCAAGGCGATGAAGGCCGACCGCGACCGCTGCATCGAGGCCGGGGCTTCGGATTACATCTCGAAGCCGCTCGACATAGATCAACTGCTGTCGCTGCTGCGCGTCTGGCTCTATCATCAGGAGGAAGCGCAAAGCTCATGAGCGCGCTCGTGCAATCCGACCAGACCCAACTCGAAGACATCGAGATCGCGTTGCTGCTCGAAGGATTGTATCGCGTCTACGGCTTCGACTTTCGCGATTACTCGCCCGCCTCGATCAAGCGGCGGATTCTCGAACGCATGCGCGCCGAGAAGATCGCGACCGTCTCGGCCTATCAGGATTGCGTGCTGCACGACGGCGCGTGCATGGAGAGGCTGCTCGTCGGCCTCTCCGTGCACGTCACTTCGATGTTTCGTGATCCGAGCTTTTACCTGACGTTTCGCACGAAGGTCGTGCCCATCCTCCGTACTTACCCCACGGTGCGCATCTGGCACGCGGGCTGTTCGACGGGCGAGGAAGTTTATTCGATGGCGATCCTCTTGCAGGAGGAGGGGCTGTATCGCAAGTGCGTCATTTATGCGACGGACATCAGCCGCGAAGTTTTGCGCAAGGCGCGCGAGGGCATCTTTCCGCTCGCGGCGATGCAGGAGTACACGGGCAACTACATGCACGCGGGCGGCAAGCAGCAATTTTCAGACTACTACACGGCGCACTACGACAACGTGATCTTCCATCCCGCGCTCAAGACGAACGTCGTGTTCTCCGAGCACAACCTCGTGACGGACGGTTCGTTCAACGAGTTTCACGTCATCCTGTGCCGCAACGTGATGATCTATTTCAACAAAGTCTTGCAGGAGCGCGTGCATAACCTGATCTACGACAGCCTCTCGATGTTCGGCGTCTTCGGGCTGGGCAACAAGGAGTCTCTGAAGTTTACGCCGCGCGCCGATTTTTATGAGAAGCTGGACGGGCGCGATAAACTGTACCGGAAGGTGAGATAACTTTGGCGTTCGAGATCGTCGTCGTCGGGACATCATACGGCGGGCTGTCCGCGCTGCAAGTCGTGCTGCCCGCGCTGGCGAGAGATTTCGGGATGCCCGTCGTCGTCGTGCAGCATCGCGGCAAGGACTCGGACAACCTCTGCGAGTTTTTGCAGCGTCACTGCGCGCTGCCGCTCTCGGAGCCGAACGACAAGGAAGCGATTGCGCCGGGGCGCGTCTATCTCGCGCCGCGCGATTATCATTTGTTGATTGAACGAGACGGCTTCGCGCTCTCGACGGAAGCCCCGGTCGGCTACGCGCGCCCGTCGATCAACGTGCTGTTCGAGTCGGCGGCGGACGTGTATCAGCAGCACGTCGTCGGCGTTATCCTGACGGGCGCGAACACGGACGGCGCGCGCGGGCTGGCGAAAATCAAAGGCTACGGGGGGCTATGTGTGGTGGAAGACCCCGCGGGCGCACAGTCGGGCGGGATGCCGCAGGCGGCGATAGCGGCAACCTCTGTTGACGCGATCCTGCCGCTCTCGGAGATCGCGCCCTTTCTGAATCAACTGTGCCAACATGAGCCGGGATCGTCTTATGCAAGCTGAGTCGCAAAAAATCAATATCCTGATGGTGGACGACAGCCCGACGAACCTGCTCGCGCTCGAAGCCATCCTGCACGCGCCGGATCGCAATCTCGTCCGCGCCACCTCGGGCGACGAAGCGTTGCGTTACCTGCTCGACACGGACGTTGCCGTCATCCTGCTCGACGTGTACATGCCGGGCATTGACGGCCTTGAGACCGCCGCGCTCATCCGCGGGCGCGAGAAGTCGCGCGACATCCCGATCATCTTCCTGACCGCCGACTCCACGGGCAACCGCCACATCTCGCGCGGCTATTCGCTCGGCGCGGTTGACTACATCCTCAAACCCGTCGATCCAGACATCCTGCGTTCGAAGGTCGCCGTCTTCGTCGAGTTGTTCAAGAAGACGGAGGAGATCAAGCGGCAGGCGGAACTGCTGCACGAGAAGAACATCGAACTGGAGAACGCCAACCTCCAACGTCTCGGCAAACTAATCGAACTCGGACAGGAACTCGCCGCCGAACGCGACCCCGAACAGGTCTTGGAAAAGTTTTGCCGCGCCGCGCGCGACATCGTGGGCGCGGAGCACGCGGGCGTCGGCGTGCTGGCGGGAGGCGGGCAGACGCTTCGCTATTATTGCCACTGTGAAGTGTGCGAGTGGGGCGACGACCTGAAAACTTCGCCGCAGGCGAGCGAAAGCGTGCTCGCCCTGTTGCTCGAAGAGGGGCAACCGCTACGGCTGAGCGAAGCGGCGGGCACGCTCGAAGCCGAACACCTCTCGTCGTCGCGCGTCTCGATGCAGTCGTTTCTCGGCGCGCCCATCCTGTCGCGCGCACACGCCTACGGCTGGCTCTACCTGTCCAACAAACTCGACGCAGACGAGTTCAGCGAAGCCGACGAACGCCTCGCCGTCACGCTTGCCACGCAGGTGGCCTCCGCTTACGAAAATGCGCGGCTCTATGCAGAGGCGCAGCGACATGCCTCCGAGTTGCAGCAGGAGGTGGCCGAGCGCAAACTGGCCGAGGAAGCGCGCGCCCGCCTGCTCGTGCGCGAACAGGCCGCACGCGCCGATGCCGAGCGCGCCAATCGCACCAAGGACGAATTTCTCGCCACGCTCTCACACGAACTGCGAACGCCGCTCACCGCCATCCTCGGCTGGACGCACCTCATCCGCGGCGGCAACCTAGACGACTCGATGATGAAGCGCGCCCTTGAAACCATCGAACGCAACGCACGCGCCCAGTCGCAGTTGATTGACGACTTGCTCGACGTGTCGCGCATCATCACGGGCAAACTCATGCTCGACTTCAGCCCCGTCGAACTCGCCTCGATCATCGAAGCGACGATTGACACCGTGCGCCCGATGGCGGAAGCCAAATCCATCCGCGTGCAGCCGTCGCTCCGCACCTCGCACTGCGTCGTGTCGGGCGACCCGGCGCGCTTGCAGCAGGTGGTCTGGAACCTCTTCTCAAACGCCGTCAAGTTCACGCCCGAAGGCGGGCGCGTCGAAGTTGGCCTGACGTGCAACGAGCAGCGCGTCGAGTTGGAGGTGCGCGACACGGGGCAGGGCATCAATCAGGATTTTCTCCCTTACATCTTCGACCGCTTCCGGCAAGCCGACGGCACGACGACGCGCAAGCACGGCGGCCTCGGCCTCGGCCTCGCCATCGTGCGCCATCTCGTCGAACTCCACGGCGGCACGATCCGCGCGCACAGCGACGGCAACGGGAAGGGAGCAACTTTCACCCTCTCGCTGCCGCTCGCCTCGGCCTTGACCGTGCCTGACGACGGCGACGAGACCGCGGCGGAGCAGCGGAACGCCCCGGCAGCGGCGGCGGTGGCTGACGGGATGGAGTCGCCGTCGCTCGCGCCATCGGAAGTGCTCGACGGCTTGCGCATCCTCGTCGTGGACGACGAGGAGGACACGCGCGAGTTGCTGCGGGAGGTGCTGGCGCGTCAGGGCGCGGAGGTGAAGATGAGCGGGTCTGCGGCGGAAGCCTTGCGGACGCTCGCGGCGTGGAACCCGCACCTGCTCATCTCGGACATCGGCATGCCGGTCGAG